>JBAXBI010000010.1:0-14443 GCA_037142055.1 Candidatus Omnitrophota bacterium
AATACAATTCCATCTACCACAGGTGCTGCTAAAGCAGTTGGTGAAGTATTACCAGCAACCAAGGGTAAATTGACAGGGATGGCATTTCGCGTTCCTACAGCAGATGTTTCTGTTGTGGATTTGACCTTCCGTTCTGTGAAGGATACATCCATTGAAGAAATTGATGCTTTAATGAAGAAAGCTTCTGAAACCTATTTGAAGGATATTTTAGGTTACGCTAATGAAGAATTGGTTTCTAGCGATTTTATTCATGATAACCGTTCCTCTATTTATGATTCTTTAGCGACTACTCAAAATAATCTTAAAGGCGAGAAGAGATTCTTTAAGATTGTTTCATGGTATGATAACGAGTGGGGCTACAGCAACCGTGTTGTGGACCTGGTCAAGTTTATGGCTAGGAAGGCCTAAGGGTTACAACAATTGTGTTGATCCGGCTGCTATTTTAGGGGTTGAAAATAACACAAGTTTCTCAAGACACCACTTTTGGTTAACTGAAGGTAAGTTAACTCGAAGTGGTGTTTTTTTACTATCCATCCTTTATCGGAAGTTTTCAGCGCTTCTGCCACGGGCTTCTTCTGCTGAAAATGTGTGGATTTGCCATGAAGAAGATTAAATTTATTTAACACTAAACTCCTTGATCCTGTTAGCTTTTTGTTTATAATGTTCATAAATTGAACGATATGATGAATACCACTAAAGATTTCTTAAATGAACGCGAATTTGAATTAGTTAACATTGTAGGCTCTCAGCTTGCTGCCAATCAGCGCGACCTTTCCCGCCACATGAACCTTTCTTTGGGTATGACCAATATGGTCTTAAGACGTTTAATAACTAAAGGTTATATCCGTATTAAACAATTAAACCGTCGCAAGGTCGAATATATATTAACTCCAAAAGGGTTTACGGAGAAGATGCGTAAATGTGTCAAGTATACTTTAAAGACGATTAATTCTATCGGGTTTATTAAGAAGAATGTTCTTAATATCTTGAACAATTTTTACGTGGATGGCATTAGGAAGTTTTATGTTTTGGGAGTTTCTGACTTAGGGGGAGTTATTGAAATAGTCCTTAGAGAGAATTTTAAAGGGGATTATATTCTTGCCAATGTACAGGAAATAACAGCGGACATGATGGACGGAGTAATACTTATCTGCCGTGAAGACGTACAAGTGCCAGCAGGACTTAAAGTGGTTAATATGATTGAAGAGTTAGCCAAGGATTTTGAGGGTTTAGCTCAGGTGCAATGAATACAATTAAGAAAAATATAGTTGCCAATTATGCAGGGAATATATGGCAGTCCCTGATGGGGATAGCTTTTGTCCCATTGTATATAAAATTTATGGGGATCGAGTCCTACGGGCTTGTCGGTATTTTTGCGATATTGCAGGCGATGTTTGCTATTCTTGATATGGGAATTGGGATTACGTTGACACGCGAGATGGCCAGGCTTTCTGCCCTTCCTAATAAGGCACAGGAGATGCGTGATTTATTGAGATCTTTGGAAATGGTGAATTGGGGAGTGGCCATTATTATCGGTAGCATTGTTGTGGCGATGGCGCCTTTTATTGCGCATCATTGGATCAAGCCCGGGCAATTATCGCCATTTTTAATTGAAAGGGCCATTATAATCATGGGGCTTTGCATGGCTTTTCAATGGCCCGGTTCTTTTTATTCCGGAGGGCTCAATGGTCTTCAAAAGCAGGTATCGCTTAATGTGATTAACGCCGGGGTAAGTACCCTTCGGGGTGTCGGAGCTATAGGTATTTTGTGGCTGGTATCACCAACGATTCAGGCGTTTTTTTTATGGCAAGCTGTGATTAGCGTCTTAGGAACATTTTGTCTGGGTTTTTTCTTGTGGCATCAACTTCCGCAAGCGTCGGGGAGGGCGGTTGTTCGTAAGGAGCTTTTGGCAGGGATATGGAAATTTGCTGCCGGAATGAGTGGGATGAGCATTTTGGGGATGATCCTTTCTCAGCTGGACAAAATAATTCTAAGTAAAATACTTCCTCTAGAAGTTTTCGGTTACTATGCTTTGGCAGGAACCGTTGCAGTCACTTTATACCGACTTGTCGGACCCGTTTACTCGGCGGTATATCCCAGGATTACGCAACTTATTTCCATTGGAGATCAGCAGGGACTGAAAGAACTTTATCATAAAAGTTGCCAGCTGATGTCTGTTTTGATCCTTCCCGTTGCAGTGGTCATTGCTGTTTTTTCTTTTGAAATTTTGTTGCTTTGGACCCATAATTCATTGATAGCTCAGAAAGCACATCTTTTGCTGAGTGTTCTTATGTTGGGAACAGCATTGAGTGGATTAATGAATATTCCCGCGGGATTGTTATATGCACATGGAAGGGTCAAATTGGGGGTATATACTAATGTTATTGGTGTGATTTTCTTGGTTCCTTTGATCTTTTTCTTAACAAAAAGATACGGAGCCTTGGGGGGGGCAAGTGCGTGGGTGATTCTTAATAGCGGGTATGTTTTTATAGTTGTGCCGTTAATTCATAAACGTTTTTTGCCTAACGAAAACAGGCATTGGTATATTCAGGACACTGGTTTTCCTTTCATAGCAAGTGTTGTCTTAGCGGGGGTAGGACGTATCTTTATAACAAATACAATGTCTAAGCCTGTCATGATACTGAGCATAATGGCGGTTTCGATTATTTCTTTTGGGGGAGCTGTCATGGCAACGTCTACGACGAGGTCTTGGCTGTTAAATAATCTGTCAAAAAAGAAAATGAGATTTGAATTGGCGGGAAAAAATGCTTAGTGTAGATCAAGCTGTTATATTTGCCGGTGGAAGGGGCGAGAGGTTAAGGCCATTAACGGATCATTTGCCTAAACCCATGGCCCCTGTTAACGGGGTCCCGTTTCTGGATTATTTGATAAAGACATTGGAAGATGCTGGTATCAAAAAGATTCTTTTTCTGCTGGGTTATCGTGCGGAGACCATAGTTAACCGTTATGGACACTATCTGCCCAGTGGTGTTAAGGTTGAATATTCTATCGGTACGGCTGAAGATTTGACGGGTCGCCGTTTGCTTAATGCGTATCTTTACCTGAATGATCATTTTTTGTTATTATACGGGGATAATTATTGGCCCATTGAAAAAAAGGAAATAACGGCGCTTTTTGAAAGCAAAAAGGCATCAGCCTTAACAACGGTTTTCAGTAATAAGAGGGGAACGGCAGAATACGGCTGGGAAAATAATGTCGAGGTTGGGGAAGATGCGGTTGTCGTCGAATATGACAAAAAAAGAGTTTCTAAGAAACTTAATGGTGTTGATATAGGGTATTTTATTATTGAAAAGAATGTTTTAGATCCTAAAATGCCAGGTAATATTTCTTTTGAAGAAACTATTTTAGTTTCGTTGGCTAAAGAGCGCCGACTCATGGCGCATGTGACAAACAGGCAGTATTATTACATCACAAATATTGAAAGTTTGAGGAATTTTGAGCAAGTCGTTAAGAAAGAAGGATTCTTTCCTATCAGTTTGGAGGCTAACAAATGAGTTTTTTCGAGGACTATTTAACAAGGGTCAATGAGCTTATTAGAGATATTGACGACAGATCATTAGAAGTCGCTGTGCAAAAATTCAAAAAAACGCAAAAAAAAGGTCGCAAGTTGATTTTCGTTGGTAACGGCGGGAGCGCTGCCATTGCCAGCCATGTGGCCGTTGACTTAACAAAAACTGCCGGGATCCGTGCTATTAATTTTAATGAAGCAGATTTGCTGACCTGTTTATCTAATGACTGTGGCTATGAACATTGGGTCCAACAGGCATTGGGATATTATGCCGACAAGGGAGATTTGGCAGTGATGATCAGCAGTAGTGGGAAATCGAAGAATATTCTTTTGGGTGCTGCTAAAGCCCTGGAAATGGGTCTTGATGTGATCACATTTTCAGGATTTAAAGAAGACAATCCTTTGCGAAAGATGGGAAGTTTGAATCTTTGGGTTAATTCTAAAAGTTATAATTTTGTCGAAATGGCGCATCATGTCTGGTTGTTGGCCATCGTAGATAAGCTTGTAGCAGACTACCCTCAGAAAGGAGCCCCCGTATGAATTCGAAGCAAGTGGGCCTTTTGAACGTCTTAGTTACAGGTAACAGAGGCTACATCGGTGCTGTCTTGGTGGATATGCTTTTGGCAAAGAAATATCAGGTCGTTGGATTTGATACCGGGTATTATGATGGGTGCGAACTTTATTCATATTCCCATTCAATCCGTCAGATCAAGAAAGACATTCGTGATATCAGTGAGGGAGATCTTAAAGGTATTGATGCGGTCATCCATTTAGCCGCACTTTCGAATGATCCTTTGGGTGAATTGGCTCCCGGCTTGACCGAAGAGATCAATTTTAAGGGTACCTTAAAGTTAGCCCAGTGGGCCAAGAAGGCAGGGGTGAAGCGTTTTATTTATTCCTCATCACAAAGCATGTATGGAATTTCCGCTTTAGATATTGAACTGGAAGAAGACAACAGCGAGAAAAATCCTTTGACTGCCTATGCCAGTACCAAATGGCAGGCGGAATGTGCACTGAAGGAAATGGGAGATAAAGATTTTCATGTGATCTGTTTTCGCCCTTCCACGGTTTTTGGCGCCAGTCCCATGTTGCGTTGCGACATTGTTTATAATAATTTGGTTGCATGCGCCTATACGACGGGTAAGATCGAAATTAAAAGTGACGGGACCCCTTGGCGCCCGGTGGTTCATGTCCGAGATGTATCCAATGCCTATATCGCGGGTCTTGAGGCTCCGCTGGATTTAGTATCGGGCCAAGCCTTTAATGTTGGAATTCCTAGCGGTAATTTTACCGTCAGGAATTTGGCTGAAGCAGCACAACGTTCTGTTCCGGGCTCAACCCTAGTTTTTACGGGAGAGCACGGCAAAGACAGCCGGACGTATCGGGTCAGTTTTAAAAAGATTCTTATACAGCTTAAAGACTATTTTAAACCAGAATGGGATCTTGATCGCGGCGGCCGGGAGCTAGTTGAGCTGTTTAAGAAAGTTAATTTTAAAGAAGATCATTTCCGGGGGCGAGAATGCGTTCGTTTAAAACAGATTCATCATTTGCGCTCCTTGGGAGAATTAAATGAGAATTTGCAATGGGCTCAAGCAGGAGCATCGCATGCCGGATAAGGATTTTGAAACGATACAGGAATGCCGCGGCTGTTTTTCCCGAGGATTAGTGGATATTTTAGATTTAGGGGTGCAGCCGTTGGCCAATGCTTTGGTCAAGGACAGGCATGCGCCAGTTAAGAAAATTCCTTTGATAACTGCATTTTGCCCGGTATGCGGTCTTTTTCAACTTAAAGAGACTGTTAAGAAAGAAATTCTTTTTGATCAATATGTCTGGGTGACAAAAACGGCAAAGGGTGCCAGGGAATATGCGGAGGTCTTTGCCGATCGTGTTATCAGAAGGGCAGGGCTTAAATTAGGGGATCTTATTTTTGAGATCGCTTCTAACGACGGAACGGTGTTAAAGCAGTTTATGGCCAAAGGGATATCGGTGGTGGGGATCGAGCCTGCTAAGAATATAGCTGAAATGGCTATGAAAGACGGGGTGCGGACGGATTGTTCATATTGGAATACGGCGACGGCACAGCGCATGATGGGGCAGTATGGACAACCTAAGGTTGTCATAGCCCGTAATGTGATCCCGCATGTCAGTGAATTACACGGTGTAATTGAGGGTATAGCCAAGTCCTTTGGCGATGACGGGATCGGTGTCATCGAATTTCATAGCGGGAGAATTATTGCGGAGGAGTTGCATTATGATTCAATTTATCATGAGCATTTATGTTTCTTCACCGCACATTCACTGGGATATTTGTTAAATAAGTATGGCCTTTACCCGTATGCAGTTGATGCAAGTCCTATCAGCGGCGGTTCCTTGGTATTTTATTTTTCAAAGGTTAAGCGGACCCTTGAGTCTGGCTACCTTGACGTTATCGATGAAGAGAAGAAATCCGGCATCAATGAACGGTTTGTTTGGGAAAAGTTTGCTAAGAAATCAAATCTCCATCGCGAAAAGACCTTGGAGTTATTGAATAGCTTGAAGGATAAAGTGATCGTCGGTTTCGGTTCCTCGGCCCGGAGCTCTACGTTTATTAATTTTTGTGGCATTGGAAATAATTATTTGAAAGCGATCATTGATAATAATCCTTTAAAACAGGGGCTGATGACACCGGCAGGCGACGTGCCTATTGTTTCTTTCGAGCAAGGGATGGCGTTAAAACCGGATGTGATTTTTGTCCTGGCATGGAATTTTGGGCAGGAGATTATGGATGAATGTGCCAAGCGCGGGTTTTCGGGACAGTATTTGATGCCTTTTCCCAAAGATCCCCGATTAATTACACGGTTGTGAGGATAAAAGAATCATGGAGTTTATTTCTTTAAAAATAAAGGGAGCGTTTCGGATCGTTTTAGAGACACATTGTGACCATCGCGGATTTTTTGTGCGGTCCTATGATCAGGAGGAATTGAGAAAACAGGGGCTAGTGACAGAGTGGGTACAAGAAAGCCATTCTTTTTCGGCGAAGAAGGGCACGGTTCGCGGTTTTCATTTTCAGCGTCCGCCGTATGCGGAGACTAAGTTGGTCCGGGTCGGACAAGGAAGTGTTTTTATGGTTTTGCTTGATCTAAGGGCTGGTTCTTCGACATTCGGGATTTGGGATAGCGTTACTCTTTCCATTGAAAAACCGGAACTTTTGTATGCGCCTAAAGGTTTAGTTATGGGCATGTGCACACTAACCGATAACTGTTCATTATTATATAAAATGGATACATTCTATGAGCCCAAAAGCGCCGGGACCATACGTTGGAATGACCCGGTATTGGCGATTCCTTGGCCGTTGGATGATCCCATCCTCTCAGACAAAGATAAGGTAGCTCCATTATTAAAGGATTTCTTGGATTTAGAAGGGGCATTGATTGTTTAAAAATTGGAATAGAAAGGATTTTTAATGATTATTTCCAGGACACCTTTAAGAATAAGTTTAGCCGGCGGCGGGTCGGATTTGGAAGAGTATTATAAAACCGGCTGCGGAGCAGTAGTCAGCACCGCCATCGATAAGTACATTTATATAACGGTCAATAAGAAATTTGATGATTTAATAAGGGTGAGTTATTCCAAAACAGAACTTGTCGAGAATGTTAATGACCTTGAACATAATGTGATCCGTGAATCACTTAAGCTTCTGGAGATTAGAAAGAAAATAGATGTGGTTTATATGGGAGACATCCCTTTAGGTTCAGCAGGGATAGGTCTGGGTTCATCCAGCGGGCTAGCCGTCGGTGTTTTGAATGCCTTGTATGCTTTTAAAGGTCTTCATGCCTCCGCA
This sequence comes from Candidatus Omnitrophota bacterium, assembly GCA_037142055.1. Taxonomy (GTDB): domain Bacteria; phylum Omnitrophota; class Gorgyraeia; order Zapsychrales; family Fredricksoniimonadaceae; genus JACQCF01. Next base: position 7,350 of record JBAXBI010000010.1, read on the forward strand.
GAGAAACTAGCCGCAGATGCCTGTAATGTAGAAATCGATATTCTCGGTCACCCGATGGGCAAGCAAGACCAATACATCAGCGCCTATGGAGGGTTTAACTATATCCAATTTAATAAAGACGGTACGGTCTTTGTGGATCCGATTATCTGTAATAGTGAAACCAAAACATTCTTAAACAATAAGTTGATGCTCTTTTACACAGGGATAGTACGGGTATCATCAACTATTTTGGGAGATCAGAAGAATAAAACTTCGATGAATTTGGTTTATTTAGATAAAATGGTTGATTTGGCACGTAATTTGAGGGACCAATTGGTATGTAATAAGATTGATGAGGTCGGCAACATCCTGCATGAAGGATGGCTTTTAAAAAAAAGATTAGCCAACGGAATAAGTACTCCGCAGATCGATGAGTATTATGAAAAAGCCCGCAAGGCTGGTGCCGCTGGAGGAAAAATTTTAGGGGCAGGTGCAGGAGGTTTTCTTCTTCTTTATTGCGATGAAAAATATCAGCCCAAGGTCAGGGAAGTTTTGAGTGATCTTAAGGAAAGCCCTTTTAAATTCGAACCCCAGGGGAGCAAGATTATTTATGTTCATGATTAGATAAAACTTCTAAATGAGGAATCGAGGAAACAATATGAGGACGCGTATTTATTATGCTAAACCGTCAATCACTGAGCTTGAAGTCCGTTATGCAACGGATGCAGCAGCTAACGGATGGGGAGATAAGTGTTATGAGTATATCTATAAATTTGAGACTATGTTTAAACAGCATTTAGGTGTTAAATATGCCATTGCCACTTCAAGCTGTACCGGAGCCTTGCATTTGGGCCTTGCCGCAGTGGGTATCGGGCCTGGGGATGAAGTGATCATGGCAGATACTAATTGGATACAAACGGCAGCACCTATTATTTATCTTGGGGGGAAACCTGTTTTTGTAGATATTCTGCCGGACACATGGTGTATAGATCCTGCAAAAGTGGAAGCGGCTATTACCCCTCGTACTAAAGCGATCATCGCGGTGCATTTATATGGAAATCTTTGTGACATGGATGCTTTATCCGCGATTGGCAAAGCTCATGATATTCCTGTGATTGAAGATTCTGCCCAAGCTATTGGGTCGGTTTATAAAGGCCGGCGTGCCGGCAGCATCGGTCATTTTGGGGTATTTTCATTTCACGGTACTAAAACGGTTACGACGGGTGAGGGGGGCATGTTTGTTACGAATGATGATGCGTTATATGAAAAAGTTCTTACATTGAGTAATCAAGGCCGATTGCGTACGGAAACTAAACAGTTTTGGTCAAATATGGTAGGATTAAAATATAAGATGGCGAATGTTCAGGCAGCTATCGGCTGTGCGCAAATGGAGAGGGTTGAGGAGTTAATCAAAAGAAAACGGGAAATTTTTCTATCGTATTTTAATCTTTTGAAAGAGCTAGATTGCATTCAGATGAATCCCGTTTATAAAGCTCCTGAAACTCAGCCTGGGTACTGGATGCCTACGGTTGTTTTTGACAGACGCATTAACATTGACCGTTATAAATTGCTGGAAGCATTTAAAGAAAATAATATCGACGGCAGGATTTTCTTTTATCCTTTAAGTATGATGCCGATGTTTGAAGCGAAGAAAGAAAATAGGGTGAGTTATGATATTTATAACAGAGCTATTAATTTGCCGACTTATTATGACATCACTCATGAGGAACAGGAGCGTGTTAGTAATACAATTCAAGTTTTTATAAAATAATTTTGAATAATGAGAAATTCCTTCAGGTAAGAGGGTAATTAATTTTATTTAATGATTTATAATGTGGGGTATTTTGTGGAAAATCAGTTGCAGAAAGTAAATATTCTTGGTTTTGGTATTATGGGAAGGCAGATTGCGGCGCTGCTTGTGTTTGCCGGATATGATGTCAATATTTGGTCTAGAAATATTGATGAAAATAATAAGGCCTTATATCATCGGGAGATAAAAAAGATAGAGAAATTCTTGATCCAAGATCCTCAGGAAAATGGGACTATTACATATACTAGTAATATTAAAGCGCTATTGCCGGCATTAACATTTGAGGTGTTGTGTGAGGATGTCGAAGTTAAAAAGAAAGTGATTTGTTTATTAGATTATGATCTGCAAAATCATGGTATTTTAACAAATACATCTTCGTATGCCCCCGAGGAGATTCATCCGAGTGCTGTTGGGATACATTTTTTTAACCCGATATATCTTTTAAAGTTTGCGGAATTGTCATGCGCATCCATTGATTTACCTTTGGGAGTTAAGTTTTTAATAGATTTCTTACGTGAGAGATTAAATTTTGAGATTATTACTGTTAATGGTAATAGGGGCTACATCGGTAATTATTTACTTTTTCAAGAGATCGCTAATGCTTTAAAATTAGTAGATAGGTATGGGTATGATACGAGAAGAATTGATCAGGTTCTTAGTCATATGGGGCGCTCGGTGAGCATTTTTGACATTATTGATCTTGTTGGTGTTGATGTGACAAGAAGAATTATCTTAAATCTAAAAGAAAATGATTCGGCTATTTTTTATAGTCCGATTTTTGACAAAGCCCTATCTGATAATGTTTTGGGGAAGAAGAATAAAACTTCGATTAGGTCTGTAGTAGATGACGTTAGATGGGGGAAGGGGGGCGTATGAAGCTTATTGCTATTGGAGCCAATAATCCAGAAACGATCAGAATGATCAGTGCGGTTAAAGAAAAAGACTCTGCCTTTGAGTTTCTTGGATTTATTGACAATGATCCGGAGAAAAAAGGGAAAAGTTTTTTTGGTTTTCCTGTATTCGGAGGGAGTGAATGTATTCCTAGTTTGCTTGGAGAGGATATTTTCTTTATTAATCTTATTACAAGAGATTGTGTGACTAGATTTGAAACTTCTCTTCAAGCGAGTGATTATGGTGCCAGATTCGCTAATTTTATACATCCGAGTGTGAATCTTGAAATGGTTGAATTGGCAGAAGGAAACTATATTCAGGAGAGAGTAATACTACAAGCAGGCGTTAAGATTGGATGTAATTCTAGTATACACATAGGAACTCTAGTAGGGCATGAAAGTATAATAGGAAATTCTGTTTTTTTAGCCCATGGATGTAATATTTCCGGAGGTGTAACAATAAAAGATGGTGTATTAATGGGAACAGGAGTAAGTGTTATCCCAAGGGTTACGATCGGTGAATGGGCGGTAATAGGGGCAGGGACAGTCGTCCACAAGGATATCCCTCCGTATTCATTAGTGGTAGGGAACCCGGCTAGAGTTCTTCGCCAAAAAGAGGTTCCGTATGTTTCTGGGAAGGCTTTTTAATAAGGGATATATGTTGTTTGAATTGGAAGCGCGTTTTTAAAACAATTTTTTTTGGGGGGGGTATGAAATCAAATCCGATTGAAGCTTTTAAACAAGAAGTTGCAAGCAATATTTCTGCTCTTGGGAATGATGAGAGCCTGCATCGGCAATCAATGGATTGGCTGCATGCATCTTTGAAGCATAAATATTCATATAATTTTTCTTCATTGGGAAGGCCGATTATCCAATATCCGCAGGATATAGTAGCGATGCAGGAAATTATCTGGAAAGTTAAGCCCGATCTTATTATCGAGACCGGAATTGCTCACGGAGGTTCTATTATTCTGAGCGCTTCGGTGTTGGCATTAATAGATTATTGTGAAGCCGTAGAAGCCGGTAATAAACTGGATCCGAAGGCGACAAGTCGACGGGTGCTTGGCATAGATATTGATATTCGTGAGCATAATCGTGCGGCAATTCAGGCTCATCCGATGGCGCATCGGATAGAGATGATCCAGGGTTCTTCGGTGGATCCTGATACTATTTTAAAGGTGTATCAGTTTGCTAAAAATTACAAAAATATTTTAGTGACCCTTGATTCAAATCATTCGCATAAACATGTACTTGCCGAGCTTGAGGCATATGCCCCTCTGGTGACCCTGGGCAGTTACTGTGTTGTTTTTGATACCACTGTTGAGGATATGCCAGAGGGGACTTTTTCGGATCGTCCGTGGGGGAAAGGGGATAATCCGAAAACAGCACTTTGGGAATATTTAAAGAAACATAAGGAATTTGAGATAGATAAAAGCATTGATCATAAACTACAAATTACTGGATGCCCCGATGGGTTTCTTAAAAGGATTTAGCGATCGTGAATATTCTTAAGAAAGCACAATTAAGTGTCGGCTTGCCAATTTATAATGGTGCAAATTTTATCCGTGATGCAATTGACTCCCTATTGGTCCAGCAGGGAGTTGATTTTGAGTTGATTATTTCAGATAACGGGTCTACAGATAGAACGCCTGAGATTTGTCAGGAATATGTGATTAGGGACAAACGGGTAAAATATTATCGCAATGAGCTTAATCGAGGGCCGGTTTGGAATTTTAATAATGTATTTAAATTATCATCGGCTGATTATTTTATGTGGGCTGCGCATGATGATTATTGGGATCCTCTTTATATGAAGACGTGCTTAGAAGCCTTTAAACAATCGTCTAATGTTGTTTTGGCAGGCACGGCTTGTGATAACATTTCAGCGCAGACCTCACAAGTGATTTATACCGATGAAGGGTTAACAACGGTTGGGCTTAAACCTATCGACAGATTTAAGCGGTATAAAGAAGTTCTGCATAACCACAAGCATGTTGGAGGTATATTTTATGGAATCTATAAACGCGATGCGTTAACCACCGCCATGCCCTTGCATAATATTATTACTTCAGATCATCTTTTACCGGCCCAATTGTCGTTATTAGGCGAATTTGTTACTTCTCAGGAGAGGTTAATGAAAAAAAGATGGGGTGGCGGATCAGATAGTCTTAAAAAAGCGGCCCGTGTGATGCGTATCAGTAACCCGTTCTTGGTGCGGCCGGTTTATTTGGTTAGAGAAATATTTTTTCAAATAATTATATTTACTTCAGATCGTTTATCTTTCTTAGATAAGATGAAGCTTTCTTTTTGGTCTTTGGGTAATTATTTATGGCTTTGTTTGAAGATAGGTTATTGGAGCGTTAGAGACTTTATAAAGCCTTTCTTGGGGATGGGTAATAAAAAAATGGCAGGGCAAGGATAAGATGAAAACGCGAATGACGAAGGCAGCCATATTTGCAGCAGATCAGCCAGGGTATAAGGCGCTTGAATTTTGTCTTAGAAAATCATATCCAGTTGAATTCGTTGCCACTTCTCGTAATGACAAGACGCGCTATGAGCAAGCTATAGTTAATTTATGCCGTAAGAGTGGGGTCAAAGTATTCCGTAAGATTGATAGTTGTGATGAAGCCTTTATAGCAAAGATTAAGCAATATTCATTAGATCTAGTTTTCTTGACGTGGTGGCCAGATATAATTCCTGAGTCAGCTATAAATGTAGCTAAAATAGGGTGGGTTAATATGCACTCGAGTTTACTTCCGTATGGCAGGGGCAAACATTCATCGTATTGGACTATCATCGAAGGATCGCCTTTTGGGGTCACTCTGCATTTTATTAATAAGGGTATTGATACAGGGCTGATATTGTTTCAGAAAAAGATCAATGTAAAATTAACTCATACTGGAGAAGATCTTTTTAAATTAGCTCGTAATGAGAGTGTTGCATTGTTTAAGAAATCTTATGGAAAGATCAGAAGGCTTGAGATCGAACCGCAGGTGCAAGATAATTTAAAAGCAAGTTATCATAAGAAATCAGAGATTGATCAACATAGTTGTATTTCTTTAGACAAACAATACAAGGCGGTTGATTTGCTTAATATTATCAGAGCAAGATCTTTTAAAAAAGGTCCTGGTGCGTATTTTGTTCATGAAGGTAAGAAATATGTTCTGAAATTAACAATCGAGGAACAGGATGGGTGTGGATCCTAGATTCTCTTCTGAAAAATCAAGTGTAGTTAAAGTTGTTAAAAAACTGCTTTTTTTTACGCCTATAGTATTTCTTATTACATTGACTAATTATTTTGTTGATCCTGCTTGTTTATATAGAGGTGAAGGATATGAGAAGAATATTGCCAAAATATTGACTTCAGGACACAATATCGCTAATGCAGTTGATTTCGATGAGCGTGTGGTTCAAAAGTGCTATATAAATGATGTGAATGCTCGACCCGATATTCTCATTTTAGGTTCTAGCCGTTCACTGCAGATTGGTACAGTTTTTTTTAGTGGGAAAAGTGTTGTTAATAGCTCTGTCACTGAAGCCCTCATTCCAGATTATCTTGGGATTTTGCAGAATTATGATAGTAGAGGGATTCTACCCAAGACGTTGATTCTTGAGGCATCTCCATGGTTGCTTAATGCGTATAACTCCCGCCAGCGGTATCATTCTATTGATCAAGATATTAAGCTGATGTCTCAGAAATTGGGAATCGGAACGAAATGGATTGGGACATCAATCCCTCCGCAATACCTTAATCTTTTTTCCTTGAGTTATTTTCAAAGCGCCGTCACAAAGGGTATAAATCAAGCTCGGGGTATTGAAACAAGGGGATTCTTAGCTACAGATGAAAAGACTGCTGATTATTTCATCAAGCTTAAAGATGGCAGTCTTTCTTGGCCAAAACAAATGCTTGTGCCTCAGACCCAAGAACACATAAGAAGGGCGGCAGCCCAGATGCTAAGTGAGAATAAAAAGGCTTATGATTTTCAAATAGATTTAAAGAGAAAATATATTTTGGATAAGTTGATTGGCTATTTACAAGAAAAGGGTGTAGAAGTTGTTATATTTTTACCGCCATATCCTCAGGCGACATACAAGCAGTTTCTTTTAAATCCCAGAATGAAGAGCTCTCTTGAAGCTGAGCAATGTTTTAGAAGTCTTGCAGCAAAAAATCATGTGAAGGTGATAGGGGCGTATGAACCGTCTGTATATGGATTTAATGATACTGATTTCTTGGATGGTATCCACGCACGGGTAGAGGCTTTAAAAATACTTTTTAAAGAAGAAAATATAATTTGATAAGGCTTGTGACATGTTGTTTAATTCTTTAGAATTCCTAATTTTTTTCCCCCTTGTAACAATGCTGGTTCTGTCAAAATTTTTTAATCTTTTTTAATCTTTTTTTTCTTATCTTTAAT
>JBAXBI010000011.1:0-13780 GCA_037142055.1 Candidatus Omnitrophota bacterium
CTCGACAATCCTAGGTAAATTCTCGTCGCTGGCCTGCTGTAAGGCCTTTTCTTCGCCAGTTGCCGTTGTATCACCTTGCATTGCACGCACAACAGCAGGAGTTTCTCCTTGATCTGAAATAGCTGCCCCTTCAGTAGCCAAAGCTTTTTGTACAACCGCAGGTGTCTCGCCTTGATCAGCAATAACAGCGCCCTCAGAGGCTAAAGCTTCTTTCTGAACAGGTGCAGCGTTTTCTTCAACTGCAGTGGCCACAGAACCTTGCTCGTTGCTGATCGTCAAATTACCAATAATGTCTGTGACCATCTTTTTCGCTTGAGCGACGATTTCAGCAGAAGGCTTCAATACAAGTACTTCTGTTTCTTCATTAGTAAGCAAGACCTCAAACAACTCTGCAAGGGCATCCCGACGGTCTTTGCTCTTGCTTAATTCCTCGGCAACACCCTTAGTTTGGAAATATTCAACCCGTGCTTGAGGATCTGCCTTAGGTATGGCCAGGCGAATTGCATTTCTAATATCTTTTAAATTTTGCTGATCTATCTCTGGAGCAAAGCCATTGGCTGCATCATGTTTTCTGACGCTATTGATGACCAACAACACCTTTTCTGATGGTAATGGCATGGCTCTAAAGACTTCTAAAAGAAGATTATCAGGAGGTGTAATATGTTTGAGTTGATAGGCAATCATGGCAGGGTCTTGAGAATCTAAATCAATCCCGCCGCCGACCCTACGAGAAGAGACAACCGTCGAAGAACCAACATGACGAGGACCTTCAAAGCGGTTGGTACTTACAACGCGAGATTTCATAGCTGGATTAACCTTCTGGCCATAATGAGCAATCATCCACGCACGATTTTCTGGACTCTTAGCAGCTTCAGGGTTCTTCAGAAGGCCTTTGAGCACGCCAGCATCAAAGGCTTTTGGTAGAACAGTAACCATAGCTCTGCTGGGGCTTAAAAATTCGTTCGCACTTGCAACCATGTATTTAAGGTGGTCTGATTTGACTAATAATCCTCCAGCCCAAACTTCTCCATTTTCTTCCCCTACGAGATCTACCTCACCTTTCATTTTGCTGGCTTTATCTCTTAAATTGGTGACAACCTGTTTCCAAGGCACTTGAGGATACGCTTCTGCTAATGCTTGAAGCGTCACATTTGCAGGAACCTTTCCTTCCATGACATCAAAGTTATAGTGATAAAGCAAGATGCCAACGAGAGTCGGTAGATCATACTGAATCTGTCCACCTAAATCGACATTCTTCCATTGGTCAGTGCCACCTGCTTGAGGAGGAAACACATTGCCCCAATGAACATCCCATGGTCCTTTAAGAGAAGCTTCCGGTTTTGTAATATCTACGGTTGGATTAAGAGCCAACACCTGTCCAAAGATAAACTTAGCAGCATCCACACCTAGCTTCTGGGGTAAATGCCCCTTATGCTGTTTCTTAACGATTGTATTTAAGTTTGCTCCATCAATAAATTCCTGAATTTCAAGTTCAAAACTATTTTCTAACGACTTTGATGGATCAGTACTTACAGAAGCAAATTCAAAATCAGTCGATGTTGTGTTTACGTCATCCTTACCTCTCTGTGAAAATTCTACGTATAAAACTCCTCCGTGTCTTGGAACTCCACCTGTTGGCTGTAGAGCTTCAGCGGCCTGACGCTCGCCGTTTTCATGTAAAGGTTCTTTTCTCTCAAAATTAGATTTTAAAGCAACAGAGTATTGGAAGGTTCTGCCATCGGTAGTGCTGACACTTAGCTTATAGACATCCTTTTTCTGTCCAAACCCTGCAGGATAGATGCTATATCCTTTAATGGAATCTATTGGGAAGCTTGGATTGGCCTTCTGTAAAGCTTCTTGTAAGGGCCTTAAGTAGTTATGGTTCATGTGCATAAAGACTAATAAATTTGCAACCTGATTAATTCTCCAAACAACTTGCCCTTTAAATACATTAGGAGGAAGGTTTTTGATTTCTCCTAATTTTGGCGTCTTGATAATATTTCTGATAGCGGCACCAATGGATACCATTGCATTGTTCACATGAGTACCAGCCGCCCCAAGTGTGCGCAATTGAGACAATTGAGGTATTGTAGGATTCATTGCGGATGCTAACGAAGAACGCACACCTGGGACAGTTAGACGATTTCTTTCAAAACTGTTTAAAGCGACTGTTAAACTTCTTGTAGGAGATGTTTGTTCCAAATTATTGTAACGCGTTCCGACACCGTTTGTTGAGGTCACTGTTGCAACCTCTCTAGCTAATTGATCAAAGGTATTATTAACAACTGTCATGGCGAAGTTATACTCAGCAGGGCTAAGATGTGTTGTATCATTCAACCCTAGATTACTAATAACAGTGTTTTTCGCTGCATTGACACTTCCCGTAAAACTATACGCAGGGATGAAGGTTGCAGCGATAGCTGCCTGGGCTAAGCCTTGATTGCCATTTGCTGCTAATTTTAATACACAAGAAGAACATGATGTATCCAACTCGTGTGCTAATTGATCGGCTAATTCCATATTGACCCGCGATTGCCTTAAAGCCGCTGCTGCTACGACCTTGGCCTCTGCCGCTGTTGTTTCCCCGACACCATCTTTTAAGCCTATCAAATCTCTAACGTGCTTTTCTAAAGTCTCTACCTCTATTCTATCCTGTGCTAGACTTCTTCTAATAGAAGCCGAAATCTCCCCAACCCTTGTCATCTTACCCCTAGGACTAATTCCATACGCTGCTTCTAAAGCGCCATTTAAAGCTTTTGCAAAGCTCGTGGGGCCTTCGGTTGTGCCAGTTCCACCAGTTCCGTTACCACCGATACCATTACCACCGGCTCCTCCTAAAACTGCTCGTGCGCGATTACTTGGTCTTCGACTAGAAGTTGAAACTTCCTGTTCAGGTAGGGTAACAGGTCCTTGATACATTAATAATGACAGCGCATTAGTCGTTAACCAGAAGCCCTTCTTAAGTGTTTCCCAACGACCGGCCTGATTAGATAAAGGCAAACGAGTCCATGAATCTGATGTTTCCCAAGAATTTTCAACCAGACCGGATGTGGGCAACGACGATTGATTTCCGTAGGATAATTGCCCTGGATTTGCTTCGTTGGATGAGCTTCTTACTGACGACAAACTTCTGGCGTCCACATCCGGTTCCGATTGATATTTTGCATAAATCATAGCGGCATCAGGGGAAGACATCCCTTTAACGCCATATTGATTGAGCACTTCATCAAAATGTCCTCTTAACACATTCTGTTGTTTGTTCCAGAAAGATAGATATTGCTTCCCTAAGAAATACTTCTTCACCATCAGTGCATGCTGCATCTTTTCTGGTTCAGAACGCAACTGATACATAATTTCAGATTCTGAAAGATTCTCCATCCAATTGAAATCACGACGAAGTTTTTGCAAATTATTGGTCAGGAATGAATTAGTCTCAGTTTCATAGATTCCTTCTTCCTTATAATTATTCAAATACAAAACGCTCTTAAATACATCAAACCCTTTCACTGGTTTGCCCGCTTCATCAAGTACTGGTTGATTGCCATCAGTAAGATTAAATTCATCCCCATGCAAATGAGCCCTAACCTTCTTGTTGTAAGCCGTATCTGTAGCATCAAAGCTGTGTTGAATTTCATGGGGAACTGTTTCCCAATAATCTTGCATTTCCTGTTCGGTTTTAGGCATTACCTGAACAGCTAACCCTACCTTGACTTTAACAGACCACTTGCCTGCACCATCTTTACCAATCCATCCTTGTTTTACAAAATAATCCTGCCACATCTGTTCTGCTGAGTTTAACTTCCTTACCTTAGCATTAGCTTCGTTATAAGCCGCCGCGATAATTTCTGTATCCAAATTAATACCGCCCCAATTATTCTGTAGAGCTAAACCTGTTTGTTCATCAACGAAGGTTTTCTTAGGAATTTCCTTTTCATGGATTACGGTTCCTTCCTGATAGGTTTCAATACGTCCAAAGGCTTCAGCAAGTCCTTGACGGTCAAAGAAATTGACCGCAACGGATGGAGCTGTACCAATCTGATGAACAGAAGCAAAAACGCCCTTTTGTTGCTCTTTTAAAGCCTGTGCAGGTAATTGATCTAAAGAGCCCTCATAAAGTGGTGGCTTACCTCCCGCTATTCTTATTTCTTGCACAAATTTCTGACTGCTACTAATTAACAGATTATTCTTGTCAACATTTTCTTCTAAGACTTGCTTCATAGTCGCTTCAAAATCTCTCTGGGAATCTTGGATAGCCTCTGTTGAACTTCCACCAAAACTAATCGCTCCATCTGAAGAGATCGTTACGCTGCGTCCTGTTTTCTTATTTGTATAAGTGACATCCCCATTAAGAACAGTTCTGGTAGCTGCTTTGTCTCCTAAAATCTCTGATAAAATCCTCAGACCTGCCTCTGGAGCTTGGAATTCTGGGCCACTAAAATGCGTTTTAAGATCAACCACCCCTCTACTGGTTAGTTGTTGTTCCAAATTCTTTATCGCTTTAAAAATGGCCTGATCATGTTGCTCAGGTTCATCTTCATGGAAACCTGCAAGAATATTAGCTTTTAAATCCAATATGGCCGCATCTCTTTTTGCAGAAGCACTGGTTTGCTCCAACAATTTCTTAACCTTGGTAACGTTGATTTTGGTGCCATCAATGACATCTTTAGAAACAGTCAAAACAAAGGTATATTGAAGCTTATTAGTTCCCTTCTCAAATACGCTGATTGCCACATCCCGGATGTTTTCATCCTTGAATTCTTTATCTGGCAAGATATCAAATGTTGTCTGCGCCTCAACCCATCTGCCTCTTCCATCAACTGTTCCTTGTGATAAATATTGTTCTATAGATCTGCTGGCTCCTTCGGTTGCATGAATACTGGAATATGCAATGTTACGACCACGACGTAAAACGTGGACAGCTTCTTCATTAAATCTAACAAATTTCTCCATATTCCCAAGAGCGCGAGCGCGTTGGGCAATATGATATTTACCCTTAGCTTCAATGTAATGCGTCCAAATTTCACCCATGGCGAAGTTTCTTGCATAAACCCCACGGTCTCTGCCAGAAAGATCTACAGCCGCTTCCACGCGTGTGGTACCTTTAATAGTCTGCACCCCTTCAACGCGTAACATCCTATCAATCACGTGCCCTAATTCGTGTTCAGGAACACCCGCTTCCAAAGCTTCAGGACTCAAGTTTAACAAATTCAACATAGCCGAGGTCCCTAAAGAAAACCGTTTATTATCGGCCAAACCTGCGCTACCATTCTTTTCCATGTAAGGATCGTAAACTAATTCGATGCTTCTTTCCGATAATCTGTTTTCTAGTTTACCTAAGGCATCTTTAACTCTATTCTCATAGTCCGCTTCCGATTCATTTTCATCTCGTGCCATAATCTGTCTTACCTGATCCTTCGCAACGCTTCTTAATTGCCCCTTTAAGGCATCCATCATGCGGAACAGCCTATTGGAACGACTTGTATTCTCAGAGGTAAATAATAATTTTAGATTCTTCGCATTTGACGCATTTGTCAAAATATCCCTAACCAACTCTATTTGTTGATCATTAAAGTTTCCACCTGCTTTTAATGCTCCCAACTGTTGCGCTTGAACTTCTCCTTGATCATTTAAGATCCCTTGAGATGTTAACTTACTCACCAAGCGCTGAAGATCCTTACTGCTCTTTCTTTGGGTTTCATAAGCTAAAGATTGAATAATCGCTGCTTGTTTATGCAAATCTTCGATTCCACTATCTTTAAAATCTAAACCAGATATTGTTTTGCCTTTTAATTCATCCGCTGAAAGAAGAACTCCTTCTTTGCTGAAAAATCCATTGGCTTGTAACTCTGCCATTAACAGAAGAGCTTTCTTTTGAGAAACAACCCCATTATCATCAACGATCCCTTTGTTCTGAAGGATGGCTACCATTCTTCTGGCGTCTTGTCGGCTCATGCCCCATTTGGCAAAGAGATCATCTAACATAGCATGACCTTTACGTAAAAAGGCTTTATGGAACATTCTAGGACCTTTGACAATGTTGCCATTACCATCAATCCACTCTACCCTTATGCCTCGATACCCACGGGAAAGCAATTCTTCCATTTCTTTTAGGTTTCCTTCCAACTCTGCGCTGCGGCCTTCTTCGGATTTTTCGCGGATAAAGCTGTTGTTGTGTTCTAGATTCTCTACTTTCTTATTTCTAAACTCGACGAGCTGTTTATATTTTCTAAAACTAAACGAAACAATCGGAACCTTTTCTTGGGATGGAAGTCCTATTTCAACCACCTTGCCATTATCTTGTCTAAACTTTCTATCGCTTTGAGGATCAATAAAGATATATTCCTCGACAGACTTTAAAACATTGTCAATATTATCAGCTTCATCTGCAAAGTCGTTCTGTAAGTCCTCTGGTGATTTTTTAGCTAAATCAACAGCCAAATGAGCTGAATCCTCAGAGGTCTTTTGTAAATAGCCTTTCTCATCCAGTAGTTTGAAATACTTTTCAGCTTTTTCTCTATCTCCACCTAATAATTTTGTTAAGCTCTCTACAGAAACAAACTCTCTTTCCTGTAAGAACCCAAGCCCTACAAGAGAATCTGCACCATAGACATCTTTTAATTCAAACTTAAGACTCCCTTTCCAATCTAATCTTTGAGAACGTCCTTGATAATAAGTGCGTTGCGCATTGCCGAATTTATCCGTCAGAACACCTCGTTTCTCATCAATAATAAAGCCCCTTCTAATTCCTTGTCTTTCTAGTTGATCTGTATCCACCACAGAATAACGCTCTTCAATTCCTCCCTCTTTGGTCTCAACATAATGTGCGGCTGTCGGCATCTTGATAGTAACAATGCTCCCATCCTCTTGAGTTACTTCCAATTCTTTCTCGTCTCGAGAGACATCGGCTGAGATTTCTCCTGTCTTAGAATCTTTCTTAGCCACTGCAGCCCTTCCACCGACGACAAAAGCCTTAATCTTTCCATTAGCATCAGAAATTCTTAAAACTTCATTCTTGGGGATCTGTATTTTCTTGATTCGATCTCCTTTGACAAGGCTTTGACCTTGGAAAACAATCGGAGATTCAATGGTTAAAATAATTTCATCCCCATTGAGACTCCAGTTGCCTTCTTTGTCCTTTTCAAACTTATACTGTGTGAGCCCTCTTAATTCATCATGACCACGTTGAGTTCCAAAATTAACACTTTCCTCATAAGGAGTTTCCATTGCGTCTTTAAGAGTTCCGTCTTCCATCAATTGTTTTAACTGGCCATTCTCTTCTTTGACCTTAATAAATTGACCTTTTATAACGACCGCTTTTAATTCACCCGTTTGCGCATCATACAAACGATGATAACCTTCCTTCTGTCTATTTTTATCTGCAACTAACTTGTATTGAAGCACCTTGCCCTTTTCATCTTTTAAGGCTTGGCCGGTTGTCTCATCGATTACTTGAATTCTACTATTCGCTGAGGAATCCTCATCCAAGGCAGGTTCATGGCTAATTGAATTAAATTTACCCGCAGCTCGAATGGTATATCTCTTTAGTGCTCCTACATTTTGCGTACGGCCATTGGCCCCTGCTAAGTTGTCATAAACTAAATGCATCGTGTATTCCATCTTATCAGCGCCATCACCGATTGGAGTCAAACCAGCAGAAGGACTGATGGTTTTATCAAAACGTACCTTCCTTTTTTCGGTAACAGATGCATTTAACGCTGAATCCTGCTGCCATTGTTCTAAAGGAACTTCCATTTGTCCCACAAACCCAACCGTAGCTTTTTCCCACGCATCTTCCTCAGACTTTCCTAGCGCATCTGCCTTAATAATTACATTCTTTTGATAATCATAATATTCTCGCTGATTTGTTCCTGCTCCAGCGCTACCAATGGTCAAAAACCCTTTGCCTTGGGCCAATCCGCCTTGCCATGCTTCAGGAGACAAATACCCTTGTGCTTTATAACCAAAGACACTTGTTTGAGGAGTAGCTTCGACTACTTCAAACCCACCGTTTGGAGTTGCAACTAAAAACTTGCCTTGTTGAGCCAACTGTCTTTGATACTGATCAGAAGAGTTTCCTTGTTTTTCAAGTTGACGCTTACGCTCTTGAGCTTTTTGAGCAGCCATGCGATCACCATATTCCTGCTGAA
Organism: Candidatus Omnitrophota bacterium; assembly: GCA_037142055.1. Taxonomy (GTDB): domain Bacteria; phylum Omnitrophota; class Gorgyraeia; order Zapsychrales; family Fredricksoniimonadaceae; genus JACQCF01. The sequence goes on from JBAXBI010000011.1 coordinate 8,148, forward strand.
CCTTCTGAACTGCTTCAACGCTAGCTTCAGCCTGATTCTGAACCGTTTGCACTAATCCGCTTAAACCACGGTTTTCTGACATGTCATGTAAAATACCAAACTCAACATATTCATTGATCTTCTGCTGAATATTACTTCTGTCAGTATTATTCGTTGCCTTGCTTAGCATCTCTGCAAAACTCCTCAAAACCTCTTTTTGTTGAGTAGTTAAATTGATATCATCTTCCACGTTAAGAACTAGTTCCGCGCTACCTGCTGTACGTACGTTCTTATCAGCCTCACCTTTAAGATCCTTTTTTCCAGTTTCATCTAACTTACTTGTAAATTCTGTACCTGCCTTATATGAGTCAACACGTCCGAAAATTTGGGTCAGATCAACTAAGGAGCGGGCGCTCATTTCCACAATATGCGCTCTAGCATTTTCTGCTTGAATAGAAACAGCTGCCCTTAAAGAGGTTAAGACTATTTGAGGTTTATCAAGATTTTTGTTGATTATTCTTTTAACTTCGGTTTTAACATCGCCAGCCCTAACATAATCAATGTTTACTTCAATCCCCCCTAATCTTTTACGAAGCTCCCCTTTTAAACCCTTTACTTCATCTGGGGTCATTTCCGCTAATCTCAAGGAGTTAAAGATTAATACAAGATTCTTACCATCTTCAAATTTACCGTCCGTTGTATTTTGCTTCATCCATTCATCAGCTTTTTCAAGAATAATCTCTCTTTCAGGCTTTCTGGCATTGATAGTAATCCCTTTCAATATAAAATCATCCAGCCTAGCATTACGTTGGATCTGCCAGAACTTGGCTCCCAAGGTCTCTAGAATAGGACGAGCATCCCCTAATGTTGCCGTCCAACCCATAACACTGGCTTCTCCTAATAATGTTTGTAGAACATCCGCGCCGGTTGCACGAACACTATCTTTAGTATGTACGTGTTGGGCATAGGCTTCTTCACTTCCCTTTAACCCTTCCACTTTGGCAACACCAAAGAGACCTTCACCGACAACAGCCATGATGGCACGGGAATAAGCATTAAATCCTTTTTGATCAGAGAAAACACGATCCTTCATCCATTCCCCTTGACCGTTATTATCTTTAGGATCAATACGTAGGTTGCCTGATTCATCAATCCTAAACTGTATCGTACCCTTTACTATAGAATTATGTAGATTGGCTAAAGCATCTAAGAAATCATTTAAATTCCCATTATGTAAGACCTTTAGCCTTTCCCAAGCATCGCTGCCAATTTTTGCTTGAAGTTTCTTCATGATATCTTCTGTTAAACGACGGTCTTCATAGGATACTTTCTTGCCATACATTTTATTCTCACTGACGTTATCAATATGTACGCCTTGACTAAATTCTTGTAAAGCCATGGCGACCATTGTTTCTAGATCTCTGGTTTCTTTTTCCTCCATCCTCTGCCGTCCTGTTAAACTTGCCAAATACTGTTTAGCAACATCTTTATTAGCGGCCCAGGTTAAAGCAGGGTCAGTGACCAACTGGTGAACTTCGTCTATGGAAACAACCCAATCTTTGAACGTTGTCTCTTTGTATCCTTGGCCCTTGCTTTTATTGCGTAATAGCATCTCCTGTAATTGTTTATGGGTTACCACCACCACTTGACCATCTTCATGACTTAAATCATAATTTAGACCAATTTCCTTAGCGGCCACAAAGACTTCTGGATTCGCATCAACAACATCCTTGACCCCGCCTTCTTCAACCACCAACAAATACCCTTTAGGTTTGTTTTCAGCCTTAGATCCTTTAGCTTCTTTTGCCAAATGAGCCATAATTGGTTTCATTGTGGCACTTTTACCAAATGACATCGGTAAATCAACAATGATCAGTTTGCCCCTATTGCTGGGATCAAGATAATATTCAATCGCTGAATGCATAATGCTTAATTGAAACTCCTTGTGTCCAATCTCTATACCAGGATTATCTTTTTGCATTTGTTTGACTGCTTCGAATAAAATCCTTTCATCAACAGGCATTTGATCTGGCGTGTTTTTTTGAATCCCGGAGGCTATTACTTTCTTCCAATAATCTTCTGCGTTGTTGGATCCCTTGGCTAATGTTAGCTTTGTTTTTTCATTAGCTAACTGTTCCTTTTCTTGCTCTTTTTTATCTTCACTTTTACTAGTATATCTTTCGCCTAGCTTAGACTTAGTCTTATCAATTAATACCAACTCATCATGCCGCGAAACACCCACTCGTAATCTTGCGGTTTGCCAAAGAATATCCCGATGAATGCTATCAATTTTCTTTGCTATCCAACCATTTCGATCAAGTCTTGCGACCCAACGATTATCCGTTAGGAGTCTTAATCCATTTGCTAAGTTTCTAAGCCCACCAATTTTTACTTGCGGTATTTCGTGCTTGGTGAAAAGTTCCCACTGACTTCTCCAAAAGCCGAGAGGTTCTTTTTGTTCTTTAGAATTATCTTCTGCTTTGTTTTCAAGTGCTTGAGCGTTAGCGTTGAAATGTTGATCTTTCGAGGATGTCTCAAAGGCTTTACGTAATTCTTTTACATCAAAATGAGGAGGGGCCTTTGATGGCGGTTGAACTTCTTCGCCGTTCTTAGCTGATTCCCGTGCTTCTGGACGCCCCTTGGCTAAGGACCCTTCGCCTACACCAGTATAATCTTCTGGGCGACTCTCAATATCTTTAATAGTATCTTGTAAATTCTTTTTACTGGTTTGTTCATCTTGGGAAAGTTTTATAGTCTTTTCTTTAGCTTCTAATTTACCTAAAGAATTTCGAAGACCTGTGAGACGTTCATTCATTCGAACAATGCCACTACCTGTACGATCACCTTTGACCTCAACACCAAAGCCCATGTCTTCTACATATTTATGGGCAGCATCAGCATCGGAGAATCCTTCCTTCGTTATCAACTCATATAATTTCTTAGTTTGAGGCGTTGTTTTCTCATCTACCTTAAATGTGCCATCCTTAATACCTGTTCTTATTTCTGCTATTTTCTTAATCGCCCAGGTTTCAGCGCGTTCGTGGCTTCTGACGACCTTGGTGCTATTATGAATAATGACGGTTTCATTTCTTTCTGGATTAAATTTACCAGCACCAAAACTACCACCTAAATTCTCTTTTGCTTGAGCATCAAACAACTCGATTTGTCTATGTTCCCCGCTTTGACGAACTGTCATGACCACTCGGCCTTGATTATCAACATATTCTTCAGTAACATCACGACCACCAAACTGTACTCGTGGAGCCTTTCGAACAACTTCACCTCTACCTTCACGTTCTAATACGCTATCCATTAGAGTCTTGGCATGGGTATCGAATTGTTGTTCTTTTACGACTTCCTTCGCCGCTGTGCCTACCTGTAACTTACCGACCCAATTAAGAAGTCTCTCACCCCAACCAGGTTTGGCATCTTTGAATATGCGGCCAATCTCCTGTTGTGCTTGAAGGAATCCTTGCTCGGAAATATGACCATTATCATTTAAGGACAACAGATCTCTAACGCTTGCCTCTGCTTCCTTTACGCTTAATCCTCTATCTAAAACCGCTTCTCTAAATTTATTCCTTATTAATTCTCTAGCGCCGTTGGAATGTTGTGGATTGCCAAGATTTACAACAACGCATGAAGAGCATGAGTCATAAACTTTCTTGGCCATATCCTCAAGCTCTGCTCTATTAGCATGTCCTTTAGCGGCCTCCTCTAAAGATCTGGCTAACTCCACTTTTGCAGCGGCATCGCCAACGCCTTTAATTTCTTCGATGTGGGCTTTGATTTTATCGAGATCGCCATTAACATCCACTCCTGCAGATTCTCTTAATCGTCCCATTCTATCTTTGATCGTCTGCATAATATCGCTAAAGGATCTCTTGGCTGGCTCTACTGCTTCGGAGGCTTTAGCGGCTGAAGCCAACTCTGGTTTAGCTGGAGATACTTCTTTAGCCTTAACTTCCGCCTGTGCTTCTGGCTTTACAGCTTTAGGAGTTTTTAATGCGTCTTTGGCTGCGCTTGCCAACAAAGCATCGGGAGAATTTTTCTTCGCTTCTTCGCCATTGCTTTTAAAACCTTCCAAAGCCTTTTTCGCAGAAGGCACCGAAAGACCTTTAGCTAAAACTCCTAATTGTTTAACAGCAATATCCCCTTGTCCTCTAGCTTCTAATTGCTTCTCAGCCCCTTTTGCTTTTTTCCATCCAGCAAAACCTTTCTCTGCTTGCTTAACCAAACCAGAGACTAGACCTTTTAACATCGAGGAAACAGCATCTCCAACATCTTGATTATTTCCTTTACCAGCATTTAGCTTCTTAACCGCATCTTGAGCTGCGTTCTTAACAAAATCAGGAAGTTTTGGATGAGCTGTTAAACCAACTAATTTACCTAAAGCGTCTTGCGCATGGCTTTCGTCTAAACCATTCCTGCCTCTAACACCGTTTCTAACCGTCTGTGCTAATTCTTTAATCCAGGCTAAAGTTCCATCATATGTTGGGCTAGCTACAGCTACCTCAGGAGCCGATTCCCTTGAACCAGATTCCCGACTGGAAGAAGCTGCTTCCGATGAAGAAGGTGTCTTAGATTTTCCAGCATCTAAACCTAATTCCATTTGTTCTGGTTTCTTTTGCTCAGAGGCGCTTGGGCGTTCCCCTGATTCAGGTTTAGCAGGTCCCTTGGTTTCACCTGGCTTAGTTCCTTTTGTTTCTCCTAGGGCCAATTCGCCTTGTTTTAATTTTGGTTCGGCTTTTGTAGCCTCGGCTTTCTTAGTTTCCTGCTGGCTTTTTTGTGGTGCTGCTGCCGCAGGCTTTAAGAAAAGGCTATAAAAAGCTGCACTTGAGGCTATTTCTTTAATTTGGTTATCCGCATATAATTTACCTGCAACTTGTGCACGCTGACCACTAATTCCATTAAGCTGGGCTTGACGTTCTCCTTCTATTTCTAAATTCTTTCGAAGCTCGGGCTGTTGTTGTAAATAATTTTCTGTCAAATTGCTAACAAGGGTCAAATGAGCTATTGTGCTTACTGTTGGTGCTTTCTCAGAGATATTCACAATAGATTTCCAAAGGGAGTTTTCAAATCTGACAGCACCGTCGACTAAACCAACAGCAGCTCTGCCACTAGCTGAAGTCACCACCACGGGCCCTTCACGAGAAATACCTTTAGCAGCTCCACTGGCTTCTTCGGCAGCAACTCTTCCTGCAGTCTCTCTTGCAGCAACGCCAGTTTCGCTTGCTGCTGTTCTTCCTGCAGCAGAAGCTTCCTCTGCTGCTGCTGTACCTGCTCCTGCTGATGCTTCTCTAGCTACACCGCTGACTTCCTTGGCAAAGGTTCTTCCTGCTGCGGTCGCTTCTTCCACAGCAGTCCTTCCCGCTGTGCCCTCGGCAACAGCTTTTACTGCTGGCATTTCATTTCTTAGCAAGGCGCTGACCTTCATTTGGAAAAATGGCATTAAAGGCCCTAATTTAAGCCCCATTTGAGCGCCTGAGATAATATTCTGAACAAATATATTTCCTAAAGATGACTCTTTTTGCATGATGGAGCCATCGATATTATATTTTGCCCTACCTTCAACATTTTGAACATCTTGATAAGGCCTAAAGGAAGCATGGTAAGCTTTATCCCAATCCCAATTACCCTCTGTTAGTCGATTA
>JBAXBI010000012.1:0-13627 GCA_037142055.1 Candidatus Omnitrophota bacterium
GAAAATTATGAGCATACTTATACACCCTTTGTGGCCCTAAACGTTGGGCGACCTTGGTTGTACCAATATTACTGGATTGCTCAATAACTTCTCTGAAAGAAATTGTCCCTAACGGTTCATGGTCATGCAAAATATGATTCCCCACTCGATAAGCCCCATGCTCACAATTGATCATGTCCGTTTCTTTGATAACCCCCTCTTGCAAGGCACCAGCGGTTGTCACAATTTTAAATACCGAACCTGGTTCATAAGTAAAAACAATAGCACGGTTGGTTCGAGACTCTGGAGAACTTTTGGAGGCTTCTTCCAAATTATAGGTAGGACGATTAGCAAAAGCTAAAATCTCCCCGGTTTTTGGATCCATCACAATAATACTAGCACCCTTTGCATTATATTTACGATACATCCTATCCAACGCTCGTTCCGCAATAAATTGAATTGTTTCATCAATTGTTAGTACAACATCAAACCCATCAATGGGAGCCATATAATTTGTCTCTAAAAGCAACTCCCTCTGGCGAGCATCTCTCATAACAATCGTATGCCCTACCTTACCTTTTAGATACTTATCATAGTCTCTCTCTAAACCATCCAAACCATTGTTATCAATGCCGGCAAATCCAATAAGGTGGGAAGCCAAACTTTGATTTGGATAAAACCTTTTACTTTCTTTAACAAATCCTATACCAGGCAATTTTAAATCTTTGAGCCTCTGATAAGTATCTTGAGGGAGCTTGCGTTGAATCCAAATAAAGAATTTATTCTTATCAATCTTAGTAGAAACATCTGCAGAATTAATTTTTAACACTTCACTAAGGCTAGAAATAATTTCTTCCTTTTTCCTCTGGCTATTGATCGTACGGGCATTGGCGAAAACCGAATAAACCGGTAAATTGATCGCCATAGGACGTAAATTTCTATCATAAATGGTTCCACGTTTAGGATCGATACTTATCGAATGTTCATGCTGCTTTTGAGCTAATTGAGCTAAAAAAGAAGAACGGAAGATTTGGATATAAAGAAGAAATGCAATGGAATACAAAAACCCTGTTAGCAGAACTAAGAAAACAATTGCCAGACGAAAGGGGTATTTTCTAAGAAACAATTTCGCCTCTATCTATTATTCACGATCCCAGGCCTTAGCCTCCGCAGGTGCCAAGAAAGATAAGAAATTCCACATAGGATTTTCACCCTTTGATTTAACTGCTTGTGGAGATACCTTACTAATCATCGAGGCCGGTCCTGCCATAGTCATGATACGGTCATTACTGACAAACTGAAAATTACTTTCTTTTTCCAAAAGCTGATTGCCTAAATGATTGGCAGATTTCAAAGTCAAGATTTGATGCGTCAAAAGGCCACTGTGATCTCGAAGTTCATGCATGCGCTTTTCTTTATACTTACCTTGGTAAGCTAGATCGAAAATCTGCAACTGCATATGAATATAAATTAAAGCTATGATAGTTACGAAAGACATTAACTTTATCCATACCTTTATACTCATTCTAGCCTTTCAATAACTCTTAACTTTGCGCTTCTGGAACGAGGATTGAGATCACATTCTGCTTGAGAAGGAATAATCGGTTTCTTTGTAAAAATCTTTCCCCGACCTTCTTGATCTAAACCTTTAAAGGTGTTTTTTACAATACGATCCTCAAGGGAATGAAAAGAAATCACACACATTCTTCCTTGAGGCTTTAATACCTCAAACCATCTATTTAATGATTTTTCTAAAATTTCTAATTCTTTATTAACTGCAATGCGTAATGCTTGAAACGTACGCGTCGCCGGATGGATCCGCCCACGCTGATAACTTGAAGGCAACGCCCTTAAAACAACCTTGGCTAACTGATCTGTCGTTAGGATCTTTTCCTGACTACGACGCCAAAGAATAGCTTTTGCAATACGATAAGCGAATCGATCCTCGCCAAACTTCTCAATGATCTCCGCTAGTTCTTCTTCCCTTAGTGTATTGACTAAATCAGCAGCTGTAGCCCCTTGACTCTGATCCATACGCATATCCAAAGGGCCATCTTTAAGAAAACTAAACCCACGTTGCTGGTCATCTAACTGAAAACTAGATATCCCTAGATCTAAAAGGACTCCATCAACATTATTAACTTTAACCTGGGCTAAAATGCGCTCGACTTCACTAAAAGAACTCTGCAACAAATCAATCCTAGAAGAAAAAGAAACCAAGCGCATCTTAGCTTTGGTTAAAGAAAAATCATCTCTATCAACACCTATTAAATGTCCCTGCGGGCCTAATGCCGCGGCTATTAGCGCTGAATGTCCCCCTAAACCCAAAGTGCCATCCACAATAACGGCTGTAGGTTTTACATTCAGCCATTGCATTACTTCCTGGGGCATGACTGAAATGTGCATAGCAAACCTTTTTAATCTAAATTCAACATATTCTCAGCGGTTTTTTCAAATTCCCCGCTGGTTTTGGTATAAAATTCTTGCCAGCTTTGAGTTTGCCAAATTTCAATACGATTTGAAACCCCTATGACAACAGCATCTTTCTTGATACCAGCAAAATCTTTTAAATATTCTGGCAAGATAAAACGACCTTGTTTATCAGGAACAACTTCAACAGCACCTGAGAAAAATAAACGATTAAATTGTCGTGCTTCCTGCTTCGTAAAGGATAAATTCTTGAATCTTTGCTCTTCCTGACGCCACTGCTGATCAGCAAACATAAAAATGCACCGGTCTAATCCACGGGTAACAAAAAATCTCTCAATACCGTTTTCCTTGGATACTTCACGAAAACGCGACGGCAAAATGAGCCTGCCTTTATTATCTATCCCGTGAGTGTATTCTCCGTAAAACATGGTAACCCTTTAGTATAAAATTATTCCAATTGAAGCTTGGTTACTCCTTAAGCCCTTATAGTTAGACTTCGGGCTCTAGGGTCCGACAAAATGATCATTACTACTCCACCACTTTGCTCCACCACACTCCACTTAATGGCAGTATAAACAAACACTTTATTAATGTCAATAAACAAAATCTTTTAAATAGACCCGTATTTTAATTAAAGGAAATGGTAAATAAACACTCTAAAAGACGAGATAATCTAGACTATAAAGATTGGATAAATTTCTAATTAAGATTGATTCTTAAGTGATAGACGACGAATTCTCAATTCATCTTTTTCAATCTGCGCAATCAATTCTTCCTTCGAGGAAAAGGAGATCTCATCACGAACTTTTCGAATAAATTCAACTAGAATCTGATGACCATAAAGATTCCGATTAAAATCAAAAATATGAACCTCAAGCAGGACCTTTGGATTTTTCTCTTTAAATGATGGTCTAAGTCCTAAATTAGCCATCCCATAGAAAACCTTCTTATTCCATATAACCTTAACCGCATAAACGCCGCAAGGCGGCAGAACATCACATTGATACTGCACATTAGCTGTTGGATACCCTAAGCCCCTACCTCTTGATGCCCCATGCACCACTTGACCCAATACAGAAACACAGCGACCTAATAAACTTTGCGCTTCTTTTAATTTTCCATCAGGGATAATGCGACGCAATCGGCCACTGCTGATAATTTCACCCTGACTTTTTAACGTCTTAACTGCACGCATGCAGTAACCATATTTCAAAGAAAGATCTTTAAAAAGCGTAATATCTCCACTTCGATCTTTTCCAAATCGAAAATTATCACCTACAAAAACAGCCTTAACTCCAAGCTGGCTAACAAGAATCTCTTTAATAAAACAACTAGGATCAATACGAGCAAACCGTCTATTAAAAGGAATCACTAAAACGACATCTACACCTAACTCTTCCAAAATTCTTAGACGGTGATCTATAGATATTAAATACGGTAATGACGCCTCTGGACGAAGAACATGCGAGGGGTGAGGATAAAAGGTTACAACGACCGCTTTAGCCCTAAGCTTTCTTGCATGAGAAATCATGCTCTTGATTAATCTCTGATGTCCTCGATGAATTCCATCGAAAATACCAATGGCAACAGCGGATTTCTTATATTTAATTGACCCAAGACCGTATATGACTTTCATTGAGATTCTCTAAAGTTACCGCATCTTTTATATCAAAACTCCCTACACGGGTTCTTTCAATTTGCGAAATACATGCTCCACAACCTAAAATATCTCCCACATCCTCTGCGAGTTGACGCACGTAGGTTCCTTTTGAACAAGACATAAAAAACTCAACCTCAGTAGCGGTAAAATTTAACACCCTTAACTCATTAATACGCACCTTACGAGGAGTTCTCTCCACTTGCTTTCCCGTCCATGCAATCTGGTATAAACGCTTCCCCTTATGCTTAACGGCAGAGACCATCGGTGGCAATTGCTCAATATCGCCTATGAATCTCTTAAAAACATCTTCTACTTTTTGCTGATCCACCCCTTGAGCAGATTTTTCTTCAATAGTCGTTCCCATAATATCCGCGGTTGTAGTTTTAAGTCCAAGTCGTAACGTCGCGCGATAGGCTTTATCAAAAGCCATAAAACTGTCAAATAATTTTGTTGACTTCCCCAATAGCACAATCAAAACTCCAGTCGCTAAAGGATCCAATGTCCCTGCATGGCCGACTTGACGCATCTTAAACTTACGACGAACCATGGCAACCACATCATGCGAGGTGATCCCTTTTGGTTTGTTGATAATTAATATCCCCTCTAAAGTGCTTTCTTTCATAAACTCCTCTTGATTACGGCTAATATTTTCTTTTTAGATTCATCTAAACCGACATCCAATTTTGCTCCTGATGCTTTTATATGTCCTCCACCGTTAAATAATGAAGCTAACTTGGCAACATCAAAATGGCGCTGGCTACGGAAATTAGCCCGTGTTTGATGACGATTCATTTCACTTAAAATTACAACTACTTCAACGCCTTCAACAGAACGTAGAAACCCAAAAATCTTCTCTTTCAAATCAAATCCCTTAGAAAAAGCATCCATTACTTTCTTAGGCAATAAAACACAGTAAACCGTATTCTTAAAAAGCAATTCTGCAGAATGAATAACATCCACAAAACCTTTAATGTCTTCTGAAGGAATACCGACGTATAAGCGATGATACAAATCAGAAGCAGATAAACCAAACCCCATTATTTCAGAGGCTATCTTGTGTGTTTTGGCACTAGTATTATCGTAACGGAAGGAACCCGTATCCGTCATGATTCCTGCATATAAAAGCAGCGCTAAATCTTTATTCATTTTGACTTGGGAGGTTTTAAACAAATCAAAAAGAATCTCACATGTAGAAGAAGCCTTAGGCAAAATTAAATTAACAGACCCACAAGAGTCATTGGTAATGTGATGGTCAATATTAATAATTCTTTTACCCTCAATCCATTTACTAACGCCACCTATTCTCTCTAAGTCTCCGCAATCCAACATAATAACCGCATCAAAAACTGGTTGTTTAATATCGGTTTTTTTATGAAAACTTTTAGCTTGTGGCAGAAAGGTTAGCCAAGCAGGCAATTGGTCTTCATTAACAACCACCGTTTTCTTTCCCATTTTCTTAAGCACCATCGCCATAGCCAAAGCTGAACAGGCAGCATCAGCATCTGGATTAAGATGAGTCGTAATTAAAAAACTTTTATGCTTCTTTATTTCTGCCCATACTTGCTTTGGAGTACTCATAAGTTTTCCTCTGGTTGGGTGCTTTTCTTAATCTCTTCTAACGTCGCATCAAGCTGCGCTGCATATTGTACACTTTTATCAAAATAAAAATGAAATTCTGGTATATACCGCAACACCATCCGCTGCCCAATTAACTTTCGGATATACCCACTACAACTATCTAAACCTTCACCAGCCGCCTTAATAACCTTGGGATCGTCCCTTAGTACACTAAACTTGACCCGTGCATAGTGCAAATCTTTACTGACATCCACATTCATAATTGTAACTAGATTAACTCGAGGATCATTAATATCCCCGACCTGGATCATTTTACTAAGTTCTCTTTTAATGGTTTCGTTAACTTTCTCAAGACGCATAATAAACTCCCTATTTTAATGCCTTCCATAATTTTAAACACTCTATGGCCCCTTTGGCCTTTTTCTCTTTTAAAATCTTATCAAACTCTTTTCCATATCGCTGCCTCTTAATAGTATCTAACGCCTTCGCCTTCACAGCAGCCTTTAAAACTTTTAACGTACCACTCTCCAAGGTAAAACCTAACCTAGTCTTAAAACGTGCAGCTCTTAAAATGCGAGTTGGATCATCTAAGAAACTCCTCTCATGAAGAACCCGAATTCTTTTTGCACGTAAATCCGCCATACCACCAAAGGGGTCTTTAAGCTTTCCCATTGCCCCAGGGTTAATACTAATGGCCATAGCGTTCACGGTAAAATCCCTACGAAAGAGATCATCTTTAAGATGCGAAGGCGTTACAGTGGGGAAAACCCCTCCCTTTGAATACGTTTCTCTGCGCGCCGTTGCAAAATCCACCACAAACCCCGAAGGCAAGGTGACCGTAGCTGTCTTAAATGCCGGGTAGGTCACAAGCTTCGCCGACGGATATTTTTTAGCGAAATTCTCTGCTAAACGAAGCCCACTACCTTCAACAGTAATATCCAAATCAGTATTGGGACAATTAAGCAGTAAATCCCTAACCGGCCCACCAACTAAATAAGCTTGAAAGTCTAGATGGAAGGCCAACTCTCCACACTCAGAGACTATCTTTAATAATTCCTGATCCAAATTCGATAATAAATCACTCACAATACAACCTACCCTCTTGGATGAAACTCTTTATGCACCTTCTTTAAACGTTCACGGTCGACATGGGTGTAAATCTGTGTAGTCGAGATATCCGCATGTCCTAACATCTCCTGTACGGAACGCAAATCAGCTCCATGCTCTAACAAATGCGTCGCAAACGTATGCCTTAACGTATGGGGCTTGATATTTTTCTTAATTCCTGCCAAACGCGTATATTTTTTAATCAGCATCCACACGGACTGACGACTTAATCTCTTCCCCAAACGACTTAAGAACAAAACATCACCCGTTGAAGCGTTGGCTATTTTAGGACGAATTTTCTCACAGTAATAGGCCAACGCCTCCCTAGCCTTTTGCCCGATAGGAATAATCCTTTCCTTGCTGCCTTTTCCAATTGCGCGAACAAATCCAACCTCTAAATTAATACTAGTCAGCTTTAAATCCGCCAATTCAGAAACCCGCATCCCCGACGCGTAGAAAAGTTCTATAATCACATAATCCCGTTTTTCCTTTGGCTTGACCTGCTGGGCCTTTTGTAGAATTAACTCCACTTCCTTTTGAGTTAACACCTCAGGAACGCGTTGAAAATTCTTAGGCGTCTCAATTAAGGTGGTAGGATCCTCCTTAGAAAGATTTTCCCGAACCAAAAAACGATGAAACATCTTAACCGCTGCCAAATGCCGACAAATCGAAGTTGAGGACAGTCCATGCTTTTTTAAATCCATCATGAAGCCTGTGACATGCTCGCGGTCAACCCCATCAAGATTCTGAATTTTTCTATCTGTCAAAAACTCTACATACTTCTCAAGGTCTCTCGTATAAGCGGAAAGGGTATTTTTTGCTAACCCACGCTCGACGGCTACGTAGTTAATAAATTCACCAATCAAGACTTTCATTGGTTATTGACAAATTCTCCTTGAAACTTATCATCTCTAAAATTCGCCCTTAACGTACGATCAAAAGCACGCAAATCACTTTCAATGCGTGGATAATTACGGGACTGTCGAGGCTGATCCAAAGACTCTTTATAATACTTTAATAATCCAGCCAACTGATCAAGCTCTTGAGCTTTTGGGCCTTTAAGCAACAATTTCATCTGATCAATATGATCTAAGATTTGTTTTATACTATACTTAACCGTCTTATCAGTATTCTTTTCATCAATCCCAGTCCATAAATCCTTATACCACGCTTTAATAAGAGCATAATGCTGTTTGTAATTCTCAACAGGGCTATGCTCGATCGATGGATACTCTTGAGGTTCTAACACAGGCTGAAAATCCTGAGTTTCATGCCCTGCCTTCTTCTTGCGGGTAAATTTCTTTCGTAGGGTTTCACAGGCAGATAAGCTAACAGAAACCACCAGTAAAGCCACGATGCTAACAATCAATCTACGATTCAACAAACGATTAACCATGAAGTATCTCCTTGAATGAGCACCTGACTTATGGAGCCCAAAGGGCGAACATCAAGTCAGCCTGTGCGAATTTATACCGTGTCCTCTACGACCTAGTAGAGGACATCGGTACCTACCATCTTTTTAAACTCTACTTCGTTAAGAATCATGATCCCTAACTGTACAGCTTTATTATATTTAGAACCTGGATTAACACCCGCGACCACATAGTCGGTGACCGAACTTACCGAAGTCATAACCTCCGCTCCTTGCGCCACAACGAGACGGGAGGCTTCATCACGACTTAACGCCTCTAATTCACCGGTAAAAACAAATTTCTTTCCGGCAAGCTTACCTAATTTCAATTGCTTTACTTCATTCATATTAAGACCCAACGCCTTAAGCTCATCAATAAGTTTCTTTACCTGAGGCTGGGCAAAAAAGTCCACTATGGATAACGCTGTCACAGGACCTACTTCATGAATATCCCTTAACTGTTCTTGGGTGGCCTCCATCAAAGCATCCATAGAACCAAAATGTTCAGCCAAAACAGAAGCGGCCTTCACTCCGATATTAGCAATGCCAAAGCCATAAATCAATCGTGATAAAGATTTACTTTTGCTAGTTAAAATAGCCTGTAATAAGTTTTGAGCCTTCTTATCTTTAAATAATTCAAGCTTCAGCAAATCTTCTTTTCTTAAACGATAAATATCGGCGACATTCTTAAACTGCCCCTGGTTTAATAGCTGGGCAACAACCACCTCCCCCAACCCTTCAATATCCATAGCCCCACGAGAGGCAAAATGCAAAAGACCGCGCTCTAACTGTTTAGGACAAGAAGGATTCATACATAGGTAGGCGACTTGTTCTAAATCTTCTTTTACAATCCTAGCTCCACACGAAGGACAAGTCTTAGGAATGGCAAAACTTCCCTTGGAGAGTTTCTCAGTTACCTTTACGATCTTAGGAATAACATCACCAGCACGTTCAATCAATACCCGATCCCCACAATTGACGTTAAGACGTTTGATTTCATCAAAATTATGTAAGGTAGCCCTTGATATCGTCACCCCGCCGCAAAAGACCGGTTCAAGTTCCGCCACGGGAGTAATCACGCCTGTTCTTCCGACCTGTACTAGAATCTCCCGCACCAAGGTGCTTGCCTGATAAGCAGGAAACTTATACGCCACAGCCCATCGTGGACCTTTAAGCGTTGTCCCTAATTGCTCTTGTTCTTTTAGATCATTGACCTTTATAACCAACCCATCTACATCATAGCCAAGATCCTGCCTTCCATCCTGCATCTGCTGACAACAAGAAATCACCTCATCTAAATTCTTACAGAGACGGCTACTAGGGGCAACCGCGAAACCATATTCCTGACACTGCTGCAAGAAGTCCCACTGACTTTCAGGCGACAGCTGACCTTCAAAAACTCCAAAGGAATGAACAAAGAATTTTAAATGGCGCTGGGCCGCCATACGGCCATCTAAAAGCTTCAGTGAACCACTGGCGGCATTGCGTGGATTAACAAAGAATTCCTCGCCGCTATCTTTACGTTTATCATTAAGCCTAGCAAAATCCTTTTTATCCATATACACTTCCCCTCGAACCTCAAGCAAGGCAGGGACTTGGCCTTTTAATCTTAAAGGGACAGAGCGAATAGTCTTAACATTATGCGTCACATCTTCTCCTACACTTCCGTCCCCTCGAGTAGCCCCTAGAACCAACTCGCCATTCCTATAGGTCAACGCACAACTAACGCCATCAATCTTAGGCTCTACCATCAACGCCGGCTGATAACCATCTAAACCCTTAAGCACCCGTTCATACCAAAGCTTAATCTCTTCAATCGAGTAAGTATTATCTAAAGAAAGCATCTTAATTAGATGCGTCACCGATGGCAAATCGCCATCTACCTTAGCGCCCACCCTCTGACTAGGGGAAGTAGAAAGTTTATACTGAGGAAATTCCTCTTCCAAAACCATCAATTCCTTTAAAAGTTCATCATACTCAAAGTCAGAAATCGAGGGTTGATTAAGCACGTAATAGCGATGATTATGCTCGTCGATTTGTTGGATTAATTTCTTGATCTCTATTTGAGCTTGGGATGGTTTCATATCAATAGGTAACATCAAAACCTGTAAAAGACCTCCTGGCATCTAGCCAGTCGATATCTCTATGGGTGATGTGCCCATCAAAAGACTTATCTAGTTTATAAAGTAGGTTTTCCACCTGCTCACGGGCGCCTTCACAAACGAGTTCAACACGGCCATCAGGCAGATTCTTAACCCATCCCGTTAATCTTAAATTGGATGCAAATCTTTGGGTGGTGAAACGAAAACCAACACCTTGCACGGTGCCAGAAAAGATAACATGGGCTCGAACCATAGAAATAGACCAATAAAGTCGGGGCAGACGGATTTGAACCGTCGACCTCTTCGTCCCGAACGAAGCGCGCTAGCCAACTGCGCTATGCCCCGAAATCAAATTAATAATAAGGGCGGTATTCTAACAGACCCCCTATTCTCCGTCAATGCTTCGATAAAGACTTCGATCAAGACTAAGAAAACCTTTGAAATATCCTAGCGCATGCAAAGGATAACGCTGGACCGTGGATTTAAGCGGTAATTCTGTACATTTTCTAGCACAGGTTCTTTTCCTGCAGCGAACAGATCCTCTGGCGCTTCACGAGAGGTATCCACAGCTAAATGCCACTGAGTCCCTAGCAAAAGAGGCGGCAAATTAAAATTAACCGCATCAAAATCGGCATTAAACATCAAATAAAGCGCATGCTTTTCATCTTCTTGAATAAGGCAAGCAAACTGTTTTTCTTTTGAGTTATTCCAATTAGGCAGTCCGCCTTGCGGATTAAACCACCTAATGTCGCCATCTTTATAAAACTGTTCTTTACTTAAAACCGGATGATTACGACGAAAATCAATCATTCCCCGGTTGAAACGAAAAATATCCCCATGCTCCTTTAGCCGGTTCCAGTCGTACCAGCTGCCTTCATTGTCCTGGTAATAGGTATTATTATTCCCCTTTTGAGTGCGGCGCAATTCATCTCCACCTAAGAGCATCGGTACTCCACGCGAAATAAACAAAGTCAAAATAAAATTCTTAATCTGCCGATTCCTAATTGACTCTATATTAGAATCCGCTGTTGAGCCCTCAACACCATAGTTGTAACTAAAATTATTATCTGTTCCATCTCGATTATTGTCTCTGTTAGCCTCATTGTGTTTGCTGCAATAACTCACCAAATCATTGAGAGTAAAGCCATCATGACAGGTAACAAAATTAATACTGTTCTGAGGACCTTTCCCTGAATTTGCAAAAATGTCCCCACTGCCGCAGATACGGCTGACAAAGCGCCCTAAAGTCCAGTCATCCCCCCGCCAGAAACGGCGCACGTCATCTCGATATTTATCGTTCCACTCCACCCAACGCTTATGGGAAAAACTACCCAATTGATAGGCTCCAACAGCATCCCAGGGTTCAGCGATAATTTTTACATCTTTTAAAACTTCATCCGTTGCGATCTTCTCAAGCACGGGAGCATTGGATAGCAGATTACCCCTACAGTCTCGGCTAAGAATTGAAGCTAAATCAAAACGAAATCCATCCACATGCATCTCTTGCACCCAATAACGCAGTGCACTTACGATATGCTCTTGCACCACTGG
This sequence comes from Candidatus Omnitrophota bacterium, assembly GCA_037142055.1. Lineage (GTDB taxonomy): Bacteria > Omnitrophota > Gorgyraeia > Zapsychrales > Fredricksoniimonadaceae > JACQCF01. The sequence goes on from JBAXBI010000012.1 coordinate 11,819, forward strand.
ATGATTGGCATTAATTGTGTTTCCGGTACCCGTAAAATTCTTATAAATACACTTATCTTCTTCTAATATGTAATAAATCGAATTATCAATCCCACGGAAACTCAGCGTCGGCCCAAGGATATCGGTCTCTGCTGTATGATTAAAAACTACATCTAGGATAATTTCAATTTTGGCTTTATGAAAGGCCCGTACCATTTCCTTGAATTCTTGCACTTGTTGTCCCCGACCCGTCAGAGAACTATAAGAAGCCTTAGGAGCAAAGTAGCCTACAGGGTCATAGCCCCAATAATTCTTAAGTAAAGGTCCGTGAATATTTGTAACCTGATATCCATTGAACTCATGGATGGGAAGAAGCTCGATAGCCGTTACCCCTAGCTCTTTAAAATAGTCAATCTTATCAATAAGTCCTCGATACGTACCAGGATGCTCCACCCCAGAGCTAGGATGGATTGAAAAACCACGAACATGTGTTTCATAAATAATCGTTTCTGACCAAGGGTATTGAGGAGAACGATCGCCTTGCCAATCAAAAGAATCCTCTGTAACAACACCTTTGGGCATAGCACCTGCACTATCAACGACCGAAGGCACCGCATCTGCGTTAGGGGCAGATGGATTGTACCCATAAGCAGGAGCAAATTCCCAAGCGGTCAAATTAGTGATTGCCTTCGCACAAGGATCTAAGAGAAGCTTATTGAAATTAAACCGATGCCCTTCCTGAGGATTATATGGGCCATCGACTCGATAGGCGTATAACTGCCCAGGGGTTATTCCCTTAATCCAGATATGCCATACATCCCCTGTACGATTAAGAGTGGGATCTAAATCAATACTCCTTAGCGCTTGCGCATCTTCAGGATGAGCAAAGAACTCCAACCTAACACGACTCGCATGCTGACTAAATAATGCAAAATTTACTCCTTGACCATGAACACTAGCCCCTAAAGGAAACGAATCACCTGCTTGAGTATCCCCTTGCTTTGAAATTTTAGACATATTAAAATCCTTAAGCTTCTTTGAATCCTGCATTAGTCATCCTCTCACAAGAGAGCCTAATCAACTCTCCACTTTCTTCATTCTACTTCCGAATAATCACAGAAACAAAGGATTTAAGGCAAATAGACTCTTCCAAATAATTAAAATATCAAAAAGAAGCCATTGATAAAATACAAAAGACCAGCAACTCCAATGGCGAGCCCACAAAGCCAAGTGGCTCTCTGTTTTAATAGAGACCCAATCGCCGAAAGCATGATAGCAATCTGAAAAAACATAACGGCTAATCCAAAATTACCACCATGCCGCTTCAACTCTCCCTGCTTACTAGAGATCGCCTCAGCCTCTGTCTTAATTGATTCTTTCTCTTTGTTGTAAGTTTTACCCTTTTCTTCTAAAACTTTAATCTTTGACTGTATCTCTAATTTAACCGCTGGTTCATTATTCTTAAGAAGTTCAATCTGTAATAAATCTCGTTCCAATTCGGTCAAATGCTGTTTAATACTCTTAGCCTGAAAATACGACCAGTTACTACATACGCCTTATAATAACTTATATTATAAAACTTTAAATCTTAACGTTTTCTATAAATATACTCTACATTAACAACTTGTTTACCTTTATCATCTAAAGTAAATATTACACCTCGATCAGATTTATTCTTCTCTAGCAAGCGTTGGCCTTTACGTTGCCCCTTCCATAAAGCAAGGTTTTTATGGGCATAATACACAATCCTCGGGTCAGAATACCATCCTGAGCTTTTAAGAAAAACCACATCATTTTTATTTGCAATCATCGAAATCTGTTTACCAATAG
>JBAXBI010000013.1:0-12788 GCA_037142055.1 Candidatus Omnitrophota bacterium
ACCTTCAACCTTAATGGTCGATGTAGGAAGCATGGTGATTTCAGCGGTTGAGGTTTCAATCTTCTTGGCAGCTAAAGCGTTCTTGACAGCCTCAAAAATAGTATGCTCACAGCTGATTTCAAACGAATCCCCTTCTGTAAGCGGGTCATCGGTTCCTAGATCAAGTGCGATTTCAATCAATTGATCTTCAGTCGCTTTGTCTTTCTCAATCACAAAATAACCCTTTTTCACAAACAAGAAAGCTGCAGATCCAGCACCTGCTAAAGACCCACCTTTTTTATTTAAAAGGTTTCGAACTTCAGCGGTAGTACGATTCTTATTATCTGTCAATCCTTCAATAAGCATGGCAACTCCACCAGGACCACGGGCATCAAAAATAACCGTTTCGAAAACGATCCCTGGCAATTCACCCGTTCCCTTCTTAATTGCATTATCAACGTTACTTGAAGGCATATTGGATTCACGAGCACGAGCAACAGCTGCACGAAGACGGATGTTAGTTTCTACATTACCACCACCATCTTTAGCTGCTGCTGTAATTTCTTTTGTTATCTTTGTAAATACAGCCCCACGCTTTGCGTCCGCATCACCTTTTTTATGTTTAATCTTTGCCCATTTTGAATGACCTGACATTGTAAAAACCTCCCAGTACTAATTTTAAGACCTGATTAATAATTAAGTAAGTCTTTAAGCCGAGTTCTGTTCCCCACCAAAGGTGGGTGATGACCATTTGACTAACACCCTATCTTGCGATTAAGGGTATCTTGCAGCCTACCCGAGAATTGTAGCGGGCCGGATCGACCCTCTTCTCCTATTTGGCATTGCTCCATGCAGAGATTGCCCGTTTCACCCGTTAATTTGACTTAACGACTCGTCTCTGTAGCTCTAATCCTATCCATCTTTCGATGAATGTCCCGCATTACCGGGATGCATTATCCTTTGGAGCTCGGACTTTCCTCCCCAACACCTTTAGCATCGGGGCGGCCATCTTGACTTAACTTTAAACCTAACCGAGCAAGTTTATCTGCCTCTTGATTTTGCTCACGAGGCACATGCTTAAACTCAGCCCGTTTAAACCGAACAACTAAACTTCCTACTTTTTCAAACAAAGGCTTAATACCTTCATGTTTGACTTTATACTTACCGATAATTTGTCGATACATCAACTCCGAATCTGTCTTTACAAAAACTTCGTCCGCTTGTAACCCTAAGGCTTCCTGCAAAGCCCAAATGAGGGCCGTATACTCAGCAATATTATTGGTAGCATTCCCAATAAAATGAGAAATTTCTTTAATCGTTGTTCCCTCACTTTTGATGACAACCCCGATGGCAGCAGGGCCTGGATTTCCAGAACAAGCTCCGTCGGTAAATATTTCTAACTTCATAGATCATCTTCAAGATAAAGGATTCTAGCGCACATATCCCAGGTAACTAATTGATCATGCATTTTAATTTGATGTATAGCCTGCTCAGTTAAATGCATGAAACACCCACCACATGTATTTTTTCTTACAGGGACAATGGCCAATCTCTCTTTATTTTGCAAAACCCTGTCGTAGCGGCTTAAGATGTCTGGACGAACATCTGGTGTTAGCTGCGAACGTTGCGATTCTTTCACTTTTAATTGATCGCTAGCGATGACAATTATGTCATCAACTTCTTTTTTCTTAGCCTGAAACTCTTTTTCATAATTAGCTACAGTAACTCTTTCTGCTTCTATATTCTTTCGTGCAGCATCAACTTCATCCATTCCCATAAGAAGCTTCTCTTCAACTAAAGATTTATCCGCCTTCAAGTTCTCAATTTCCATGAGCTTCGCTTGATACTCTTTATTGGTCTTTAGCATCATCAACTGACCGTCGGATTTGACAATGCCATCCTCTTTAGACTTAAGATCAAGCTCATATTCTTTTTGTTTAACTAAAATGCCCTTTAGTTGATCTTCTAACTGCTTTAGCTTAGCTTTCTTTTCTTCAAAGCTAGCTTTGAGTAGCTCAATCTCTGCTGGTTTATCCCGTAATTCAGTTTTAAGGCGATAAACCTCCACATCCATTGTCTGCAATAGTACCAATTTCCTGATCTGCTCTTTATCTATTGTTCCTGTCATAAGATTATCCTATCCAACTTCCATTTAGAAAAATTTGGTGGGCCCACCTGGACTCGAACCAGGGACCAAGGGATTATGAGTCCCCTGCTCTAACCGACTGAGCTATAGGCCCAAAACTTACATGGTGGACTCAGCAGGAATTGAACCTGCGACCTTCGCCATGTGAGGGCGACGCTCTAACCAACTGAGCCATGAGTCCATAAATAATTTATTTTCTCGCCCATCTTATGTTTTCAAAAGGTCTCAAAGAAGGGACAATATTACCATAATTTATATACTATGGGTAGTAAAATTTCAGGTGCCCCTGGAGGGTTTTAAGGTCAATTTGCCCTGGAGCTGCAGCCTTATTTATGAATGTATACGTGTATAAACTGCCTGCCGCTGGCAAAATCAAACGGGATATTTTTCCAAAAGGTCCCATAGACAGCGTAATGAGGGGATGTTTATGGTGCTGCCTGGTAAATTCCACCATACGAAAAACATCATCGAATGAATTCGCCTTAGCCGCAATTTTAATAATATCCGAGCGAGTACTTAATGCTTTTTTTAGAATGTTTTCTAAGTGTACTGGTGTCTGCTGAAAGTCATGGATAGAAATAATTGTCTTTTTCTTTAATTGACCTGCTAAAGACAAGATTTCTTTTAGCAGGGGAGAACTTAGTTCAATATCCACCATATCAACCAACGGGAGCGCGACCTGCAAAATTTCTCGTTTCTTATCATCTGACCAATCTTTAACCGCCCCCTCTCTTTTTTGATTACGAACTGTCAATAACAAAGGCTTCTTTAATAATCGAAGGGTTGAAATCTGTTGACGAATATGGTTTAAATCCAATTTCTTAAACAAATCCACCCTAATTTCAATTAGATCAACTTTTAAAGATTTTATTTGAGCATTGGTTTCTTGATCTGTAACTACTAAAGCAATTTTTGGTTTCATAGAGATCTCTTTTTAAGGTTTATGGCAACTGATGCCTAGTGAGCAAAAACTAAATCCACGAAAGATTTCGACAGCAAAATAAAGTATAAACAGAAAATATAAACAATTTAACCAAGGAAAAATGATTTTCCCTGCCCCTTTCCATCTCTCCTCTAGATAATTTATACCCGAATTGAATAATATAATAATGAAAAAAAACGTTGTAAATAAATAGCGAGATTGAAAAAATGACCAAACATCATACTTAATCCCTAAATAAAAAACCCCCGATAAAACAACCGCAAAAAGACCAAGTGAACTAATTTGATATAAAGTCTCATTGAATCGTAACCTGTCTGAATTATTATAACCAAATACATTTCGAAATGAAAATAGTATCCTAAAGAACCCTGCCGTAAATAATATTGTCGGCAACAGCGCCATAAGATAAATACAACTACCAAGATATTTATATCCAGTCATGTTCATTGTAAAATTCGACTCTGGTATATATTGATACCAGAAAGTTCCATATAAAAGCAAAGGATACGAGTGCCAAGTCGAAGGCGAAGCAATAGGTTCTTTCATCAATTTAAAAAGATTAATATCAAAAATAGATTCTAACCCCACATAGGTAGGCCTTTGGACTTTCATCCACTTTTGGTATTGATCGATATGTAAGACTGAAGGACGATTAAAATAAACAACATTCTCTATATACTTATAAGAACCCAATACAGAAAAAATAACAAAGAAAATAGCCACCGACAAAAAACATTTTCTCCAACCATCTTTCTTTGCCCCTTGCACGATGATAATCAAAATTATTAAGATTGGTACAAATGCTAAAAAGCAACCCTTCGTGAGCAAACCTACTCCAAGAAAAATGGCTAGAATGCATAAGTTAGACATTGTAGGGGCGTTAATATAAAGAAACATTTGAAGAAATAGACATGCCCCAATAAAGAAAGTGAGCGAGTCGTTAGAAATGTAATTACCAAACATTACCAATTGGGGCAAGGTACAGGCTAATAACAAACCATATTTTTTTACCTTTAAAGGACGTATAAAATCTAAACGTTTGATTAACAAATAAAAAATATATAACGCCCCTATCGATAACCCTAAGGAAAAAGCCTGTACAGCCTTTACTCCTAACGGATATAACAACGATGCGAGAATATAATAAAGTGGCGGATGATCTGATTGACTAACAACAAGAGAATGTGGAAGAGCATGATGGGTATATATATATTTTACAACAGCATAGTGATCATCTTTATTAAATGGTCCTTGGAACAAAAAAACTATGACGCGTAATAAGACCCCTAATGAAAATACAATCCCTAGCTGATAATTACGAAAAAAGTTCCGTACTGTCTCAATTATTCTTTCCATCGTTTATAATTATTCTTTTTTCTGCCTTACACCAATACTATTTATAGGAGACAACTATCTATCCGTTATTCTTGCGAAGAATAAAGAAATTCTAACATGAAAGTTCTGTGGAAAATAACTGAAAAGGCTGAATTAACTCTTGGGAATAAACCTAAAGGGATTAACCCCTGCATCAACAAACATCATCCATCCACTTGAAGCTAAACTCATTACCTGGGGATCATGGGAATTCCATCCAAAGGGAATCCAACCTCGACGAGATGAATAGCTGTAGGCTGATTGACTATCAGAAATCTTACTGTGCAATGTTTCCATATGTTGGCGTATGCTTATCTTATCTTTGAAAACTTCATCCGACCAAATCGGATTGGAGCCCATATATTTTTCTCCCACTTCTTGTAGTGCCAGCATTGCCCCTGCACTCCATTCCACAGAAACCCTATCATGTTCATCACTATAACCAACCCCAATCACCTGTCCCTGATTATCAAAAACACCCGAATGCGCTTTAGCTGTTTGCCATATCCGATAACTTGTACCTGCCCCTAACCAAGCATCTATTACTTGTGGTCCTAAACAAGCAATGGCCCATGTCTGCACATCCAAAGCAAAATATTCACGATTAGGCAACCATTGTCCGTCTACCTCATAAGCCCCCTGATAAAACATATTATGTTTGGAATCCCAAACAAAATTTAAATACCGTTCAATACCCTGCATAGCTGTTTTGTATTCTTCTTGCCCCGTGATTTCATAAAGCATTCGAAAAGCTGCGTACCATGAAATATTGTTCTCTGTTGAGATATGCTTATACCACCAATTATCCTCAGTAAAATACCCCGTTTCAGGCGCAGTTAAATCTCGATGCGTCCCCATAGGAGCCATTCGAATTCCTCCCGTTTGGGATTGAAGCAATATGGCAGCACGAGCTATCTCCTGACTCAAACGAAGTTCAATACTGCTTGGATCCTTAACATACCCCCCCTTTGCCTGATCAAAATATTTCTTATGATAAAGCTGCATTGCAGCAATTACAACCCACGCATTTTCTCCGGCTACTGGCTTCCAATCAAGCCAATGCACACGACCCCCTTCAGGAAATCCGGATATAGTCTTTTGACTTGTCAAAGGGTCCGTTAATAAATACTTTCCATCTGCGTTGATAATACGAAAAATAAAACCTCGCTGTCCCAAATTATTATTATCCGAGCTAACCGCTTGAGGATTCTTAGCGTCATAAACAAACAAATTAATAGGATAGCCTGAGCGAATGCTCCCTAGCTCCCCTAAATAACCTTGCCAATAATAATTAAGCGGCACCGCGGCTTGTTGTAAATTTTCTTCTCCACCTATCATGCTTAATACAATCTGAAAGACTGCTCCATCATAAATGTCTAAGCCTTCCTGGGTAATCGTTCGCTCAATAGCCCCATTGACCGGCCCTGAGGTATCCATATGCTGATAAACTTCAGCTTGTGCTGGTTTCGGAATATAAAAGCTATAAGGAAGGTTTGTTACTGGACTAATATTGGTTTTGATCCAATTTAACAGATGCGGATCAAAACTATAGCCAACTGGTATTTGAGCTGCCAAAAGTGTAATATTAAAAAGGATTAAAGATATTGCAATTAATGGGGTTAAGATCTTTTGCATTGCTCCCTCCACTGAGTGACCCATTCATCAAAGAAACCGGTCACCTTTAAACGGAGAGAGACAATGACGAGGTGTTTTCGGTAACCAGGCTGTCCTTGATGAAGGATCCACGGCTTTGCCCCTCGCATTTAGCGAGGGCCTTACAGAATTGTAATCTGCAAGAGTCCCCAGGTTGCCCTGAGTTTGCCTTTATCGTTCCAACTATTTCTAAAGAGCGTTTTGCTTCCTATTAGTGAGTATATACGACTAACCCACCCTTTTCAAGGCAGCGCTTTCATAAAAATTAGATCTATAACTATCTACAATAAAACAACTTGCATTTATAAATTAAATGATTAAAAAAATATTATGTCTTATTGCTTACTGCCGTTATATCGATCTGTGACAGCTTTAGCCCACACATAACGGGAATGCTTAGCTAAACACATAGAAAAGAGGTGATTATTATCATTGTTATTGCTGGAAGCGGTAAGACAACCACCTTACACATTATGGTTGAAGACCCTATAGAGTAAGTCCCTGAACCCTAGAAAAGTCTAATCGATCAGCAGAAGATAAGAAATGACACAAAATCTTTTGCCTCAGCCATTTAGATGCTTTGCGAAAAGATGCGGATGTAGTTATCGTGTGTGAAATACGTGAAGCTGAGTCTATCTCTATGGCTTTAACTACTGCTGAAAGAGGGTATCTGGTTCTAACAACTCTCCATATTAGGGAGGATTTAAGCTTGTTTCTGCAGATTGGTAAAAGGAAACCTTGTTCCTGCCGGCTTTCTTGGAGTGATAGAGAGATTCGTCCGCTTGCTTGATTAGCGTTTCCTTATTTGAGTCTGCTTGAAATTGTGCTATCCCAATACTAATGGAAATCTTCTCTTTAGAAAACTCTTTAGCTACCAATTGACGAATTTTCTCTGCAGCAACGGAGGCTCTCATCCCGTCAGTTTGAGGAAAAATAATGCAAAATTCATCCCCCGCATACCGACAAATAAATTCAGTGGTCCTCAAATTGACCTTAAATATCTCCCCTATTCTCCTTAAAAGCTTGTCTCCTTCAGGATGACCAAAAGTATCGTTATAGGTCTTAAAATTATCAATATCCACCATCATGAGACTCAACGTAGTGCCATAACGCTTAACCCTCTGAACCTCTTCATCTATTTTCTGAATAAAACTACGATAATTAAGTAATCCAGTCATTGGATCTGTATGGGATAGTTGATGAAGAGCGCTTAACGTTTGAGTCTTATTAATACTCACTGCCGCTTGCTGCGCGATCGTTTCTAAGACTTTTAAATCCATCTTGGTAAACTGGCCTTGTTTCTCTGAAACATTAAGAATACCCAACAATTTTTGATTATAAAAAAGCGGGGCACTCATAAAAGAGCGCTGAGTATATGCTTGTTTATTTTGCTGTTTAAATATGTCTCCTTCTTCAATATCTTCAACTAATACTGCCTTGCTTTGTAGCGCGACGATTCCTGCAACCGGCTCTCCAATGCGTACCTTTGTTTTTTCAATCATCTCCTCCGACAGACCACAAGAAGCATGGACATAGAGCTCATTAGATGAGTCATCCGCAAACATGATCGAACAACGCTTCACGTCAAGAATTTCTGCAGTCTCAGATACAATATATTTAGTAAGTTCTTCCAGTTGGAAGATATCACCAAGGGTGTTACAAAAACTTAATATTTGCTCAAGTTTCTTATTCTTTACCAACAGATCTTCTTCCAATTGTCGCAAAAGAGATATGTTAACCAAAGAGCCGTAAACCCCAATCTTCTCTCCTTGATCACTATAAATATAGTTAGCTGTAATTAATAACTGTGATTTATGCCCACGAGATGAAATATGCGCAATCTCAAAATCTCTGACGACCCCTACACTATCAAGTTCTTCAATAAATTGGTCCCTTCGGTCATGGTCATAGAAACAAACTTCCGTCCATCCTTGCCCCATAACCTCTGAACAACTATGCAATTCAAGAGTATCGGCAAAAGCTTTATTAACATAAAAAAGCTTTCCCAACGTATCCACCATAAAGATTCCTACTTTAATATCTTCGACCAACTTCCGGAATATTTTATGTGATTCTGGATTAAGAAAATTTAAGTCTTTATGTCTTGCGTAATAAAATTCCATGAATCATTCCTATATTGAACTAAGTACGTCCCACCAAGCGCTAGGTCAAACCCAAAAAAGCGGCTAAATTTTACACCTTTTTCAATTAAACTGCCAGCATATATTGCTGGTCTCTAAACCATTGCTGTCTTTGCTTGTAATCAGGCATAAGATTTTCGACTTTCTTCCAAAAACGTCTGGAATGGTTAAGCTCTTGCAGATGACAAACCTCGTGAACAATCACATAGTCAATCATCTTTTGGGGAGCCATCATCAACCGCCAGCTGAAGTTAAGGCTTTTTTGGCTGGTGCATGAACCCCAGCGGGTTCTAGCCGACGTGATGGTGATTCTTGAATAACTGACGCCAGCTAAATTAGCAAAAGCTTTAACTTTCTCTGGAATAAAAGCAACCGCCTGCTTGGCGTACCATTGTGTCAGAAGTCGTTTGGCATGAGACTGGTAAGCATCAGCGAGCAGAAACTTTTCTCCATCAAATTGAAACCTTGCCTTTGCTTGAGGTAAAACACAAAGTTTATAAGGTTGACCTAGATATAAGAATTCCTCCCCTTCAACAAACTGATGCTTAATAACAGGACGATACTTCTCTTTAGCTCTCTGCTTCTTTTTTAATATCCACGACATCTTCTTCTTAATAATGCGGTGAATATCCTCAAGAGAAATTCTCATGGGAGCACGAATAATAAGACAAGCCTCTGGCGTAATTTCTAAGCCAAGACTCCTCCGCTTACTGCGAACAATTTTTTGAATCAACTCTTCTTCCATCAGAAACCTTATTTTAAATTCTCAAGCTGCTTCCTATAATCCCAACCCTTTGGTTTTAATTTCGAAACAAACCATGGGGCCCCATCTTCGATCCAATGTTTACGAAATTCATCGAAAATTTCTAGATTATTTTCACCATCAAATCCAAATTCAAAGCTACAACAGGGACACACTTCAAACGACGGATCCCTATCTTTTCCATAAGGCGTCTCCTTAAGCTCGTCAAAGCCACATACAGGACAAATATATTTCTTACTCATTGTCTCATCCAATAACGCTCATCTGTTTTAAAGTAAGTGCGAATCCTACCTGACTTAGTCATTACAGCAAATTCACCAGTACTTGATCTAAAACGTTCAATATCCCCATTGGATCTTATTTTTTCTTGTACATCTGCTGTCACCGGGGCATTAAGCAACTCTCTGGCCTGCTGTAGATAATCCTCTTCTGTAATGGCTCCAAACTGATAGCCATGTTTTAAAAAATGAACTTCTAATTGTCCTGCTGCAAAATCTCCAGCTTGAAGACTCCTTAGAATTTTCGTGGAACTTGTGGAGGAGCCCGCTCCTTCTGTTGCGTCCTGTTTGGTGCAAGAAATCGCTGATAACCCAATAACAGCAAAAAAGAAACAACGGATAATAAATCTGGCTAAGTTATTATTTATCATAAGTAAGCACCCTTCTTTCGTCATAAGCAAAAAAAGCCATTGGAACGATATCCCAATGGCTTTTCTTGTTTTATTCTTTGACCATTTTAAATAGTCACATCCCCTTCTTTTGCTGCCATATCTAAAAACGATTTGATACGGCGAGAACGTGTGGGATGGCGCAACTTGCGAAGAGCCTTAGATTCAATCTGACGTACGCGCTCACGAGTTACGTTAAACTCAGCCCCTACTTCTTCTAGGGTGCGACTTGTACCGTCATGTATCCCGAAACGCAATTCTAGAATTTTGCGTTCGCGTTCATCCAAAGTCTGTAAGACAGAGGTGATTTCATCTTTAAGCATGGAATGAAGCGTAGCATTAGCCGGTGATACTGCTTTTTTATCCTCGATAAAGTCACCAAAATGCGTATCTCCTTCATCACCAATGGGTGTCTGCAAAGAAATAGGCACCTGAGAAATTTTTAAAATTTCCTTAACCTTAGAAATCGGCATGCGCATTTCTTTAGCAATTTCCTGCGCAGAAGGTTCACGACCATATTCCTGAACAAACACACGAGAGACACGAATAATTTTATTAATCGTCTCTGTCATATGCACAGGGATACGGATGGTCCTTGCCTGATCTGCGATGGAACGGGTGATCGCCTGACGAATCCACCATGTCGCATAGGTTGAAAACTTATACCCACGCTTGTATTCAAACTTTTCAACCGCACGGATTAAACCCATGTTGCCTTCCTGAATCAAGTCCAAAAATGACAACCCACGGTTGATATATTTCTTAGCAATTGAAACCACTAAACGCAAGTTAGCTTCAACAAGAAGTTTTTTAGCCTTGTTAAAACGTGACTGACGAGTCTTGATTTCACGTAATTGATTCTTGACACGCTCAACTGGCTCTCCTAAATCTTTTAAGAAAGCCTCTTTTTGCTTCTTAAACTCAGGAGCATTAAGCGCATTTTTCTTCGCTTTTAAGATACGATCAATACGTTCAATACTCTCTACAATTTCAGTAATCTTAGAGACAATTTCTTCGTTGACCGTTGATGTTAATTTAAACTCTGCAATGGACTTAGAGGAAATATCAGAGCCCACGCGGGTGTGACGCACCTTTTCTAGAATTTTAGCTAAATCCTTGACCAGACGACCGCGGCGTTCAAGCTCGTCTTTAATCACATCTTCCGCGTTAATTTCTTCGCGTAAGACTGCATTAATCATGGCGATAGCTTCTTTACGAGCAAAATACGTCTTAAAGAGAGCTTCGGCGAATTTTATCTCCGCCTCTTCAATACGCTTGGCTAAAGAAATTTCTTCCTCGCGAGTCAAAAGAGGGATCGATCCCATTTGTTTTAAATACATTTTTACAGGATCATCTAAGGGAATAAATTTATCAGAATAAACATCTTCCTCTTTATTTTCTTCCCGAACGCGACGAACCTGTTGTTCACGGCTTTCTTCTGTACTAGTTTCTTCCGCAGGCGCCTCCTCGGGGGAGTCAACAACCTTGATTTCCTGACCATCTAAGATGTCAAAAACTTGATCGACATCGTCGGAAGAATCAATAGCATCGGAAAGAGTTTCATTAACCTCATCATAGGTTAAAAAACCCTTCTTCTTACCTAAGGACACTAATTTGTCCAAATCGCCTTGTATATCTCTATCTTTTACTTGTTCTGCCATATTTATTTGCCTCTATGGTTAAACTACATTTTTATCAAATCTTGAAACTTGGCTCGTAATTCTTGAATGGTACTTGCCTCTCCACGAGCTTCAGCTTCTTTGATTTGATTCATGAGCTCTTGTTTTTGTTTCTTCAGGCGCTCTTTTTGAATACGCCCTACACAGTCAGAAAACACCTGCTGCGCTTGTCCTGCTTGAACATTCTCCTGATTCATTAATTTCGTCAGAAGATTATGAGCTGTTTCATCTTTAATTCGCACCAGAATATCATTTACAGACCATTCTTGGTGTTCCTGGCTTATTTGCCAGAGCACTTCAATAATTTCCCGCATGAGCCCTTCAGAAAAATCTGATGGACCAATGAGTGTGATCGCCTGCTTAACCCATAAAGGATCTTTGAGAAACAATGCTAAAAGCAATGTTTCTACTGCCGGGGTCTTATAGCTTCGGGATACTACCGGCCCCACGGCCTCTTCCCTAACTTGCCCTTTCGGCTGCTGCAATTGCCCAGCTTGCTTGAATATAACCGTCTCCGGGAGATTCAATGCCTTGGCTAATTGCCGGCTTAGCTCATACTTGATGACCTCATCCTTGTAATGGCCTATCGTTGCTAACATCTGCTGGCATATTTGGGATTTACCCTCGACGGTACTAATACCGTGCTGTGTAGCCAACCATTGAAACTTGTAGTCAAACAACGAAAGCGCTTGAGCTATCCGCTCATGAAACCGCTCTATGCCATAACACCTTATAAATGAATCTGGGTCTTGGGCCTCTTCAAGTCTAACGACTTTCACATTCATCCCCTCATCAATTAGCATATCAAGACTTCGTATGATAGCCGATTGACCTGCAGGATCTGTATCAAAGAGCATAATTACATTGGTACTATAGCGGCGAATAAGCCTTATTTGCTCGACGGTCAATGCTGTTCCTAATGATGCCGCTATATTTGAAACTCCGTGAGTGAAGGGCATAATCATATCCATATACCCTTCCACAATCACTATTGCATCTTTTTCTCCTATGGACGTTTTGGTCAAATTAAGACCAAACAAATGCCGGCCTTTAGTGTATACCGGTGTCTCTGGAGAATTGATGTATTTAGCCCCCTCGGTTTCGCTTAAAGCGCGAGCGCCGAAAGCAACTGGGCGGCTATTGATATCAAAGATCGGAAAAATAATGCGGCCACGAAATCTGTCGTAATAGCCGCCTTTATCACGGGCAATCACTAAACCCGCTTGGTGCATCACCTCAAGTGAAACACCTTTATTTTTTAAAACCCCGATTAACTCTTCCCACCCATCCGGGGCGTATCCTAAACGAAATTCTTTGACTGTTTCTAAATCAACCCCGCGATTTTTAAGATAATCCCGGGCTGCTTTCGCCGTTGCATCACGGCTGGTTAAAAGTCTGTCATGAAAAAACTGCAGCGCCCATTCATTGATTTTATAAATGTCA
>JBAXBI010000014.1:0-12592 GCA_037142055.1 Candidatus Omnitrophota bacterium
TATTGCTGTAACTCCATACATTTCAACTATTTGAATGGTTGTTCAGTAACGACTAAATTATTCTTACCCCAATATTAACAATTGTTAGAAAAGGACTACTTAAAAAATCTAAAAACTAGATTTTTGTTATTATAACACGGTTATAAAATAGAAAAATCTTTAATGCCTATAATACCTACGATTCAACTTAACTCGTTAAATAGGCCCATAAAGCCAAATAACTACGCGAGTTGCCATTTTTTAATAAACTTCTACTAACAGGAAATTGAAAATCGAGAGAACTAACAACGCAGATATTCCACCTTAAAACTATTATTGCATGGCCATTTCAGGCTTGTAGTCTAATACTAAACCTCGTAAAGAACATTCCTCTATTGGAAGCCACTCCATACGAATCCCTCCCATAGGACATGCGTTAACACAGCGTTGTTCACTTAAGCAAGCTGCTGGATTCTGAAATCTAACTATCTCATCTATGATAGACAAAGACCCAGCTCTACAAACATCCGCACATGCACGACAACCTGAACATTTATCTATATCAAAAACTGGAAGAAATTTGTATTTCATATTATTAATCTCCTCTAATAAGTCTTAATTCTATTGTTGAATTAATTCAAACTTTCCAAGGGATTATGAAAGGTCGAATGACTTTATTTATTTTAACTTCGACCCTTCACACTACGATTCTGCAAACTTTAATAACCAGAATCCCCTCGGGATATATTTTCATATTTACGATAATGAAATCAAATTGATAAGTAAAGAATATTTATGTTATACTTTCCATAAGATATTCTTATCAATAAAAATTAAGGCCTTGCTATGATTCATCTTTCATTTATCCGATCCTTTGTGACCGTAGCTCAAATTGGCTCATTTAAGGCAACGGCTGATAAACTATTTATTACACAACCTGCCGTATCACAACATATTCAGGCTCTTGAGAAAAATGTTGGAGCTAAACTTTTTGAACGGCAAGGAAAGAAAGTTTTCTTAACAGATTCAGGAAAAATATTCCTCAGTTATGCTGAAAATATCCTCAACCAATACCAAGAGGCAAAAATTCAAGCTAAAGAAGCTATTAATCAATTTAATGGAACTATTCGTATAGCCACCACCTACAGTATAGGTCTTTACAAACTACAACCTATTGTTCGGAAATTCTTAAAAAAGTATCCCCAAATGGATATCCATTTGGAATATCACCCAAACTCCCTTATTTACGAGATGGTTTTAAATCATTCAGTCGATTTTGGCCTGGTAGCTTACCCTCAAAAAAGAAAAGATATCCGTGCAGAGATCTTTGCCAGAGAAGATATGGCGTTAATTCAATCCTCTCAACGGCCTATTATTAAAGAAAGCCCTATTCCACTATCCTCTTTAAATCAAACCAAATTTATTACGTTAAATTCAAATACCCCTACCCAAGAGGCTATTGATCATTTTCTAAAATTAAATGAAGTTACCATCCAGATAGTCCATGCTTATGACAATATCGAAACTTTAAAAAGTGCAGTTTTGCTCGGTATGGGCTGTGCCATTGTTCCTAAAAATACTGTTACCCGCGAATTAAAAGAAGGGGCGTTAGAATGCGTACAGGTGGATCAACTCAAATCTTTTAAAAGGGACCTTGGAATTATCTCTCCAACTAGAAAAATCTTCACAAAAGCAACTAAGATGTTTTACAAAACAATCACTGAAAGTCAATCCTCTCTACCTAGCGATACTGCCGATATATATTAGAAAATATCTGCTGTGAATCAATCCCCAGCTTTCCATTGATCAATCAAATAAATTTAAGAAAGTTTATAAATTTTTTCCAAAATCTTTTGGGAGGCCGCTTCATAGGTGGGAGTATCATTAACAAAAAATGGCTTGCCGTAGGTAACTAAAATAAGAGAACGTTTAAGAAATTTAGCACCCGGAGGCATTACAACATCAGACCCTCTAACATAAACCGGTACAATAGGTGCTTGAGATTTTAAAGCAATAAATCCAGTTCCTGGCTGTGGATTAACAGGCTTATCCTCTTTACGTCTTGTCCCCTCAGGAAAAACCAACACAGGTTCACCCTTCTTTAGCCACTTTAAAGATTCTTTAAGCGCTCTAAAATCAGCTTCCCCACGCTTGATAGGAAAAGCCCATAGTTTTCTTAACCACCAACCTACAAAAGGTTGCTTAAACAACTCTGCCTTAGCCATAAAATGAAGTCTACGAGGTGTAGAAATACCTATAACTACTGGGTCAAGATTGCTGATGTGATTACAAGCTAAAATATATGCACCCTTGCGTGGCACATTATCCCAGCCTTTAACCGTGCGGGGGAAAAATAAGAAACTTAAAAACTTAGTGAAAAAATAAGTAAAGTAATAAATGATCATTTCGGATCAATCAACTGCCGGCCAAATTCCAAAAGGGCTTTAGCTTTCTTTAAAGATTTCGCTTCCGAATAAACACGAACTATAGGCTCCGTACCTGATGGACGAAGCATCAGCCAATCTTCGTTAGCACAGATAAGCTTTAGACCATCATAATCTTTAACTTCAACAACCTTCTGCCCTAGAACTTCTTGAATACCTTTAAGCTTACTAAGATCAACCTTTTTAGCATCCATAGAATAATCCAGGCGCTGATAATAATAGCGGCCGAATTCCTTTTCCATATCTTCAACTAATTTTCTAAAGTTCTTCTTATTATAAACCATCATCTCAAGAATCAAAAGTCCAGCGAGTGAGCCATCACGCTCAGGGATATAATTAGGTAAGCCCATCCCCCCCGCTTCTTCACCACCAGCGACAATCTTTTCAGATAGCATCAAATCTGAAATATATTTAAAGCCAACCGGTGTTTCATAGAGCTTACGCCCTAATTTCTTAGCAATATTATCAAGCATGGTAGTCCCACAAAGGGTCTTTATAATCCCCCCTTCAATCCCCCGGTTACGTACCAAATGCAGAACAAGCAACCCCAAGATTTTCTGAGGGCTTACGAACTCACCGCCAGGCATGATAGCCGCAATACGATCAGCATCGCCATCAAGCACATGACCGAAATCAAATTTCTCTTTCTTCATACGCCCCATGATACTTTCAAGACATTCTGGAATAGGCTCTGGCTTACTGCCGTCAAACCCTGGATTAACATCCTCTCGCATAAGAGTTAATTTTATATCTGTACCCTTTAGAATTTCACGCATCAAATCACGACCACTTCCATGCATGACATCGACTAAAACCTTAAATTTGACACCCTTCATCTTCTTTAAGTTAATGTAGCTACGTAAAAATTTGACATACTCCTTCTTAAAATCATAAACAACAACCAACCCTTGCGCCTTGGCTTGGGCAAAATCCATCCTTTGCACCTGTGTTAAACCTAAATAGCCCTCGATAGCATTGGTAATGTCTTTTGGAGCTGCTCCCCCTTGAGCGGTTTTAATTTTAATACCATTAAATTTAGCTGGATTATGCGAGGCTGTAATCATAATCCCTGCGACATTAGCTAAACGGGTAACCCCTAAACTTAAAGCGGGAGTCGGTAATGATGTATCCGATAAATACGTTTTGATCCCATTAGCCGCAAAAACTTCTGCAAACGTCTGAGCATATTCAGCAGAAAGAAAACGATTATCAAATCCAACTGATGCTGATTTGTTAGGAAACTGAGGGTTATTCTGGTTAATCCACTCTGAGGCTGCCTGGGCTACAATACGAACGTTCTTAAAGGTAAAGGTATCTGAAATAACTGCACGCCAACCATCGGTACCAAATTTAATTTCGTTATGTATATCGCTCATAACTCTCCTTCTATTTCACGTATAACTTATTTTTTAGAATATAATCTACAACTACGTCTCTCGTCAAATATCTAATTGATTTTCTTCGATGAAGAAAGTCTCGGATCAAAGAAGAAGAAACATCAAACCAAGAACGGTTAATAACAATAAAAGATGCGATCTTAAAAATCTTCTTAATTCTTTTCCAATCAAGCAATCCTTTAACGTTATCTTCCCCGATAATAAAAAACAATCGATCTAGAGGCGCCTTAGATTTTAAATCCATCAGTGTTTCATAAGTATATGATGTGCCCTTACGACGAATCTCAATATCACTGACCTCAAAACGCTTATCATGTTTAATAGCCAGCTTAACCATCTTAAGTCGATCAGATGCTGGAGCCAAATCACGTTCGGTTTTATGAGGAGAGCAATACGCCGGAATAAAGATAACTTTATCTAGTTCCAGGCCCTCAATAGCCGCCTGAGCCATCATCAGATGGCCAATGTGAATTGGATTAAAACTTCCCCCTAGAATACCAATACGTTTCATTGACGAATTTGTCCGTTCCCATAAACTTTATACTTATAGGACGTCAACCCTACCAGGGCCATCGGACCTCGCACATGAAGTTTATCTGTACTAATTCCAACCTCTGCTCCAAAGCCAAATTCAAAACCGTCGGTAAAACGCGTCGAGGCATTAACATACACGCAAGCAGAATCCACTGCATCTAAAAATCCCTGAGCTTCACGTTTATCCTTAGTGATAATAGCGTCAGAATGGTGAGATCCAAAGGCATTGATATGATCAATAGCCTCTGTAAGCCCATCCACAACCTTCAGCGCAAGAATCAAATCTAAATATTCCGCATACCAATCATCTTGAGTGGCTTTTTTAACACCTTCTTTAACAATTGCGCGAGTGGCCTCACAGCCACGAATCTCACAGCCAGCTTTTTGCAAATCAGAAATCATCAACGGTAGGAACTTTTTGGATACAGATTTATCAACCAGCAAAGTCTCCATCGCATTACATACGCCAGGTTTCTGAGTCTTCGCATTCATTACAATCTTATTGGCCATGCTTAAATCAGCCTTACGACTGACATAGACATGGCAAACGCCTTTAAAATGCTTAATGACTGGGATTTTAGAATTCTCGGCGACAAAACGAATGAGCTCTTCCCCACCGCGAGGAACAATCACATCCACGAGTTGATCAAGCTTAAGAAGTTCGTGCACCGCTTGACGGTCGGTTAATTCAATCAATTGTAAAGCATCTAGAGGAATCTTTGTTTTCTTAAGTTCATCTTTTAAGATCTTAAAGATCGCTTTATTAGAATAAATAGCTTCTTTTCCACCCTTTAGAATCGCAGCATTACCAGATTTCAAACACAAGGCCGCGCAATCTGCTGTCACATTGGGACGAGATTCATAAATAATACCAACGACACCCAAGGGAACACGAGTTTTCTTAATAAGCAAACCATTAGGACGTTTGATAGTCTCTAAAAGCTCTCCCACAGGATCTTTTAATTTTGCTGTCTCAAGTAAGCCTTCGGCCATGGTTTTAATGCGTTTAGAGTTAAGAGTAAGTCGATCAATAAGCGCTGTGGAATAATTTTCTTTACGCGCTACCGCTAAATCTTTGACATTTTCTTTAATCAAATAAGCTTCGTTGGCTATTAAAGATTTAGCCATCATGACCAGCGCCTTGTTCTTTTGGGAAGAACCAATCATAGCCATTTGGTAAGAGGCTCGTCTGGCAGCTTTAGCTATTTTTAAAATGTGATCGGATAAATTCATGTTCGGAATCCACGTTTAAGATTTTATCTTTCTCGATAAAACACGTTCCAATGCGTTCTTGGTCTACCAAACGTATCAAAACATTCTTCAGGCTTCCATCTGTAATTACACAAGGTGTCCCTGCATGGGCTGCAATCTTAACAGTCGCAATCTCTACCGCTTCAATTTTAGTTTTCATTCCACCACGAGCAACTTGAATATTAGTTGTTCCTGTAGAGACAGCTTTAAATGGAGCCACTTCTTTAAATTCTCCAACTAAAGGCTTCTTATCTTGATCCCAAATGGAGGGGACATCTGATAAGATCACCAACAAATCTGAATGAATAAGCACGGCTACAAGGGCAGAAAGCTTATCATTATCACCAAACTTAATTTCCTCAGTTGATATGGTATCATTCTCGTTAATGACTGGAATGACCCCTTGGTCTAAAATTGCATTAAGTGTATGCTTTGCATTTTGACAACGCACAGAGTTATTAAAATCATCCCAAGTTAAAAGAACTTGAGCGCATTTTAAATCTACCTTTTTAAAGACCTCTCCCCAAAGCTTCATTAAAGCTGCCTGTCCAATGGCAGCTCGCGCCTGCAAGGCAGCTAGATCTGTTGGACGTTTACTTTCCTTCAAAAGCCCCATACCAAGAGCAATAGCTCCCGAGGAAACCAAAACAACATCCTTCTTGCGTCGCCGAAGCTCCTTGATTTGCTTAGCCAACGCCCGCAGCTGCGCCATCTTTGGCTGCATCTTAGCATCCACTATTTGGCTTGAGCCAAGCTTAACTACAATACGCTTTATAGGGCGGGAAAATGTTCGTTTCATAATAATAGGCGAATCGCTGCCATCAATTCTTCTAAGCCTTCTTTTTTCTCTGCTGAAATGGCAAAAATATCTTTCGTAATCTTCTTCTTAAATCTAGTTAAATTCTTTTTAGCATCTGGGAGATCCATTTTATTAGCAACCAAAATACGATGCTTCTGTAAGAGTTCCTCACTATATAAATCCAACTCTTCACAAATCTTATAATAATCGTCTAAGGGATCCCGTCCTTCTGAGCCTGACATGTCAATAATGTGCACTAGAATCTTTGTTCTCTCGCAATGCTTCAAGAATTGATACCCCAAACCCTTGCCTTCATGCGCTCCTTCAATCAAGCCAGGCAGATCGGCCATCACAAAATCACCCTCACCATCACCCTCGTCCTTAACAATTCCAAGTATGGGAGCTTTTGTAGTAAAAGGATAGCTTGCAATCTTGGATTTTACCTTAGATACAGCACAAATCAATGTTGATTTTCCGGCATTTGGAAATCCCACCAACCCCACATCAGCAATAATTTTTAATTCTAAACGAATGGTGAGGGCTCCCCCTTCATGAGGAAGAGTTGGAGTTCTATGATGATTATTTCCACGACCACCTTCTCCACCTTTAACCACCGTAACAGTATCACCATGAGTCAACAAATCTCGAATCAATAATTCGGTGTCATAATCCCAGACGACAGTACCAACAGGAACACGTAAAATGCAGTCCTCACCCCTCTTGCCTGTCTTATTATTGCTACTGGCATGTCCCCCTCTTTCACCCACATAATGCTGTTTAAACCGATAATCTAAAAGAGTATGTAAATTACAATCCGCGATTAATATCACGTCCCCACCCCGTCCGCCGTCGCCGCCGTTAGGAATAGGATGTCGAGTATATTTATCTTGGTAATGGCTTTCACAACCTTTACCACCGTTGCCTGCCTGTACCTGTATTCTTGCCTGATCAACAAACGCCATAAATAACCACCTAGAAAGTCAGAATCCCAGTTCCCAGAATCAAACTGGGCAACTGGGACTCTGGAGTCACTATTCCTTTTTAAATTAAGCTGAAATCTTTGAAATTTTAACAGCTGTCAAATCTTGTCGATGTCCTACCGTACGTGCAGAATCCTTACGTTTACGATATTGAAAAGCAATTGTCTTTGGACCACGATGATGCTGAAGAACATCTGCCTTAATTTCCACATCTTTAAGATATGGCTGACCAATTTTGGTTGTCTTACCATCGGAAAAAAGCAAAACCTTATCCAAAGTAATCTTTTGACCAGCTTCAAAATCTAAAAGACTGGCATCGATAGTATCGCCTTCACTGACTTTAAACTGTTGATTTCCTAATTGAACCACTGCAAACATAAATAACTCCTTCAATTATAGTTGTACCCATTTGAAAATCCAGATTATACACACCACAGGGCATCGCGTCAATCAATCTTTACCCGTCCCCTTCCTTCGCAATAAGGACATGCATGGAACTTAAGGGACTCAATTGTTTTACCCGTACGCGCTCGGGTCATCTCAACTAATCCTAGCTGTGAAATACGGTTCACCTCTGTTTTAGCATGATCTTTAGTAAGTTCATCCCGCAGAATGTGAAGCACTTTTCGTTTATGATCTTCTCGAATCATATCGATAAAATCAATAACAATAATCCCACCTAAATCTCTTAAACGAAGCTGCCGGGCAATTTCTGGGGCCGCTTCCATATTAACTGCAAAGGCTGCATCTTCCGGAGTCCCCTTAGTCTTAAACCGTCCGCTGTTACATCAACAACTATCAATCCTTCGGTTGGTTCAATAACTATGTACGCTCCAGATTTTAAATAAACCTTAGTCTCATAAATCTTCTCCAGCTCATGGGCGACTTCTTTAGCCTCAAAGATAGGTTTTGGACCTTGATGATAATGAATCTTTTCAACAGCTTCCTTACCAATTAAGGTTTCCGCAAACTTACGCAACTTCACGTATTCTTCCTGCGAATCGATAATAAGCTTATCAACTTCATCTTTAAGAAGATCCCTTACAACCTTCCAAATTAAATCGTACTCCTTATAGACAAGAGCAGGAGCCTGTTTTTGTTTAGAGAGGTTACGAACTCTCTCCCACATGGCTGTTAAGAACTTAGCATCACGGGTAATTTCACGTTCCCCTTGCTCAACAGAAGCTGTTCTGACAATAAACCCACCGCTTTTTGAGAAATTAAAACTTCGTAGAATCTCCCTTAAACGCTGACGTTCCTCTGGCTTTTCAATCTTCTTTGAAATCCCATTATGCTGATCCATCGGCATATACACAACAAAACGACCAGCTAAACTTATGTGGGTGGTTAGCCGTGGCCCTTTGGTCCCAAAGGGATCTTTGACCACCTGCACTAAGACTTCTTGATCTTTCTTAAGAGGCAATTCATTCTTATTTTTCTTAACCGCAGTATTAGACGGAGCTACCTCTTTAGCCGCTGGCTTAGGCAGTATCATATTAATAATCTTCTGGGCCGCTGTGGGTTCTTGCTCAATCTTTTCAATATCCTGTAAAAAAGGATTATCTGCATCAGTTAAATATAAAAATCCGTTTTTCTCCTGGCCGATATTAACAAATGCCCCATTGATCGATGGCAAAATAGATTCGACCTTACCTTTATAAATATTTCCCAACATGGATTGATGACGTTCTAGTTCAATATAGAAGTCATCTAATTTCCCATCAGATAAAACAGCGACCCTACGCTCATCTTGAGTCACATGGATTAAAATTTCCTTAGACACTAGTTTCCCTCCTCTTTAAAAAGGTTCAAATAAATCTATTAAAATCTAAACAGGTTTTATCTAACAGCTTTCGAGGAAGCAACCTCAGAGTCTGCGGTGATGATATGTGGGGTTAAGAAAATAATCAATTCCGTTTTGGTTTTGATATCATTCTTACTTCTGAACGCTGAACCAATCAAAGGCAAGTCACCTAAAAAGGGTACTTTATTCTTATTTGTTTGCGTATTTTCTTTGACAAGCCCAGCAATTACCAAAGTCTGCCCATCTCTAATCATAACCTTTGTATTAGCTTCCTCGTTACTAAGTAGAGGAACTTTCGCTACATTCGAAGTCGGATCTACCTGTACATAATCTGTAATCGCGCTAACTTTTGGTTTTAAATCCAATGTAACAAGCCCCGCATTGTTAATATGCGGAGTCACTTCAAAAATAATACCAATATCCATATAATTAAATCCTGAAAGCTGTAATTTAGCCTGTTCTGGATTATACGTATAATTAGGGATGGGATATTGATTACCTACTTTAATTTTAGCCGTTTGATTATCCAACGTCACTATACTAGGACTGGATAAAATATTTGTATCTGAACGTGAGCTCAAAAGATTTAAAGCAACGGAAAGACCAGAAGCATCCAAGGTACCATAATTAAAAGCTGGAGCAGCACTAGGAGTACCCGCTGCAGTAATCCCTGCAGAAGCAGCTCCACCCGTACTTGAAACTCCAGAAGTAGACGTTGATGCAATAGTCGAAGTACTTCCAACTCCATTATTCAAGAATGTACTTTTAATATTTGGATAAAATGGAAAATTCGTTGGCGTTGTGGAACCAGAAGCTTTTGCACTGATGTTCCAAGAAACTCCCAAATTTTGTGCATTGCTAAAGTCTGTTTCTATAATTTTAGCTTCAATAAGCACTTGAGGTGTTGCGGAATCCAAGGTTTTGATAACCTCATCTATTAACTCCATATTACTACCCACATCACGTATAATTAGAGTATTTGTCCTTTGATCAAAATTAATTTGTCCTCGAGTAGTTTTCATTTTATTTATTGACTCCACTACATCGGAGGCTTTAGCAAAACTCAATGAATACGTTTTAGTAATTAACGGTTCCTGGTCTGCCAATAGCTGGGCATCTTCATGTCGCTTTTTCAAATTCTCAACCGTCGTAACCGTAATAATGTTCCCTCTTTTTTCATACCCATACCCATAGGTAGATAAAACAACTCCTAGGGCCTTTTGCCAAGGAACATCATTAAGTTGAATAGTCACAGTTCCGGTGACTTCGGGGCCAGTAACAATATTTATATTACTTTTATAAGCTAAAACTTTAAGAACATTCTTAATATCCGCATCCTGAAAGTCTAGGCTGACTAATCCATCACTAGAAGGCGTTAAGGTAGACACTGTAGTTGTAGCACTATTCCCTGAAGAGACATTTTTACTATCTACAACACTATTAGTCTGTTGTTGTGCAAATCCTAAAGAGAAACTTCCTATCAACAAGAAAAAAGAAACTATAACCACCTTAAGGATTGTTTGATGGCTCATTATCCCCCTGCCTTCTTTAATTTTACTATCATTTGTTCCTGCCCTTTTGTAAAATTCACATGGTCATTAGCAATGGATTCCACAGTATAAGGCCCCACCTGATCGCCTACTTTAACAATTTTCCCATTAATAATAGCCAAATTATTTCCATTTGCCTCAATCACAACGCCTTGTAAAATCAAATCCGTCGCTGAAGTTACATCTGAATCATAGGTCAACACAGTTCCCTTAGAAGACACAAGCGGGTCAAACGGATCACGTTTGCCATTTTCATTATAAACAAAAACTTTATTCCCATCCGCAAATACTGATGTCATAGCAAAAAAGAAAAAGAGCCATAATACTTTTTTCATTTCTTCTGATCACCTGTATTTTTATCTGAAAGAACAACTTTAAAAGTAGTATTAATGCTGTGGCGATGTGAGTCCCCACCACGATCTTCCATTGTTAGACTACTAATTGTAAAGAATAACTTTGCCTGCTCTAGCTGATTAATAAAATGACCAAATGTATGATACCCTGAAGAGGCTTGAATCACAATAGGTAAAGCGTAATATTTTAATGCACCAGAAGAAACTAAAGCCTGCTGAGACTCTATTTGTGGAGTTAATTGCTCAATCTTAACATCTGCTTCATTGGCAATCCTAGAAACATCTTCTAGAATAGCATCCTTATCAGTAACAGCATGAATTTTCATATTCATAGCTTCCAACTGTTTTCTAGACTGCTGTAAACCCGCCTTCATTTGATCAATCCCATGGATATCCGACTTAAGCCGTTCAATATTTTGTTGCAAAGCTTGATTCTCGGTGTATATCTTCTCTAAAGACCCCCACTGAAACCCTATCAAAGTAAAAAAATCTACTAAAAAAATCACCAGCAGAATCCCCGCGAAAGCTGCATAACGGATTTTAGCATCTAACTGATTAAATTTCTCAATGATTAAACCAATATCAATTTTCATTTTACTTTTGCCGTAATGATAAAATCTACAATTTCTGTCATACCCTTTTTACTTCGATTAACTGAGCTTAGTTCAATGGATGAAAAACCTTTAGCAAAACCCTCTTCTTTCTTCAAATTGGAAACAAAATTCCCTGCGATCGTAATTTCTTCACGGAATTTAGAAACAACACTACCTTCAATAGATACCACGTTATCCTTCCAAGTGATCTTCTTAAGCCAAACACCTTTAGGCATAACATCGCTTAAAACATTTAACTTCTGTGACCAAAGCATAGCCTTCTTAGAGGTAATATCAGTAATTATTGAAGTTTTACCTCTCAAATCCTGAAGCTCTTGATTAATAGAATCAAGATTGCTCTTATCCGGCAACATCTTCTGCCACGCAACTTTATAGACTAAATGTTGTCCAAATTTAACAATCCATGTGCCTATCAACCCTAAATGGATCAAAATTAAAAGAGATAAAAAGATACTCCCAAAACCTAAAAGAATTTCCTTAGGAATATTAAGAAGGGCCAAGGTCTCTCCCGCCCCTTGAGCTTCTTTCTTTCTTAAATTGACTGGTACTAAATTAATTTCAATCATATTTTTGTAAACGCCAAACCAATAGCCGCCGTTAATTGAGACGAGACAGCACCAATCTCTGTAGGGGAAACCTGAGCTCCTAAACGCAATACTTCCAAAGGATTCCAAATCTTAACTGGAATATTAAGACTTTTTTGAAACATCGCATCTACACCTTTATACAAAGCCCCTCCACCCACTAAAAAAAGTTCTGTTACAGGGAATTTCTTCTCTGTCATAAAATAATCAAACGACACCCGTACTTCTTCAGCTAAATTATCAATCGAAGATCCAAAGGCTTGGGTTACTTCATTAACCTTATCTCCCGGCGTAAGTTTAAGC
>JBAXBI010000015.1:0-12418 GCA_037142055.1 Candidatus Omnitrophota bacterium
CGCATATTAGGCGTCGATCCAGGCTTAAGGGCAACTGGTTTTGGGTTAGTGGAAGTTGAGTCTGGAAGTGTTAACATTATTGACGCAGGGGCTATTGAACCAAATCCTAAAGCCTTATTTGAAGATCGGATTGCTAAGGTTTATCATTTGTTATCAGAAGTAATAAGTACGCATAAGCCTAATGTGTTGGTGCTTGAGAAACTTTACGCTCATTACAAACACCCCACCACCGCCTGTATTTTGGGTCATGTGCGCGGGGTGATTTGTTTATTAGCACACGAGCATAAAGTAGAGTTGGTAGAGCAATCTGTTAAGCGTATTCGTCAGGCATTGGTTGGAAACGGTAATGCGACTAAAGAACAAGTCCAGATGTTTGTTAAAAGGTTGCTCAAAATTGAGTCGGCAACGTTAAGTTTAGATACTTCGGATGCTTTGGCTCTCGCCTTAGGCCAAGCGCATATGTTGAAGTTTAAATTAATGTAACTTGCGTGTCACACCGAGTTCCCTTAAGGGGACGTGGCGATCTATAAGAAATTACTTCGCTAACACTTGTAATGACACGAGGAATTAAATGATCGCATCCATTAAAGGCAAAATTGTTGAGCGGCAAGAGAATATGGTTATCATTGATGCCGGTACCTTTAGCTATGAGGTCCTTGTGCCGGTATCAGTTTTGCAGCGGCTCGAAGAAAATCAAGATAGCAATGGCTTTGTCCGTTTAATCACGTATCATTATTTACAGGTTTCCCCGGCTAGCGCCAATGAGATTTTAGTCGGATTTCTAAACGAAATTGAACGGGATTTCTTTTTAGATTTTATTAAAGTCTCTGGCATAGGACCTCGGGCTGCTGTTAAGGCACTTAACAAATCTATCGGAGAAATCGCTCAGGCGATTGACCGTGGGGATACTAAATATTTAAAGACTCTGCCTGGCATTGGCGAGCAGAAGGCCAAGGAGATTGTTGCTAAATTGCAGAGCAAAATGGGTAAATTTACCCTCATGCGGGATCGGGTTGAGGAAGTAAAACCCACCAGTGATTTAAGAGACCTTGAAAGGGAAGCGTTAAATATTTTATTGCAGTTGCAGTATAAAAAGGTGGAAGCCGAAGATATGATCAAGCAGGCGATTACACGTAACAGTAAGATTTCGACTTCCGAGGAATTATTAAATGAAATTTATAAACAAAGGATTGTTTCGTAATGGACGATCAAATACAAGTAACTGAAAATCCTGATAAGGGTAAGCAGCTTTACAAAAGCGGTATTGAAGCGTTACTGTTTGTCAGTGACAAGCCAATTGTTTTAGATCAGTTTAAAACAGTTTTCCCAGAACTTAAGCCCGCTGAGATTGTGGAACTCATTAAGCAGCTTCAAGATGAATATGTTCAACGTCAAGCGGGAATGATGATTGTAGATATTGCAGGCGGTTGGCAGATGCTTTCTAATAGCCATGCGGCAGGGTATATTCGTGAATTTTATAAAACAAAATCTAAAGAGAAGCTATCTCGTCCTTCCCTTGAATCACTGGCCATTATCGCGTACAAACAGCCGGTTAGTCGTGCAGATTTGGAAGTAATCCGTGGAGTTAATTGTGATGGAACAGTGGCGCATTTGCTCAATAAGGGGCTTATCGAGATCGTCGGTCGTAAAGAAGTGCCAGGCCGTCCATTTTTATATGGGACAACAAAAGCTTTCTTGGAATATTTTGGATTAAGGGCGCTGGAAGATTTACCTAAATTAGAACAGCTTCCACAAGTCTCTCAAATAGATGCTGCACCATCGGTGACAGAAGCACCTCTTCAGGCACAAGAGGCAGTTGACATAGCCACCGTTGAGTCAACAACTCAAGAGACGAGCGGTCAATCAAGGCTTTTACAAGAAGTGGCGGTTGAAGAGAAAGTTATGCAAGAGGCTTTAGCGCAAGAAACAGCAGGGCAAGAACAACCAGAGAATGGTGTATAGCTTATGGACATTCAAGGTTTAAGAAAAAAGATTGATGTTTTAGACACAAAGATCGTCGAACTTCTCAACCAAAGAGCAGAGGTGACACAAGACATCGGCAAGCAGAAGCTGAAAGATAATGCTTCTGTATATGCGCCAGCTCGTGAGAAACAGGTGCTAGATCGTGTTAAAGCTTTAAGTAAGGGTGCTTTAAATAAAGAAAGTCTCGAGGCAATTTATAGAGAAATTATGTCGGCTTCGTTAGCATTGGAGAAAACAGTACATATTGCTGCTCTTGGTAAAAAGGGAGCTTATACTTTTTCTGCAGCGAAAAAGATTTTTGGTGAACAAGTAACTTATGAATCCTGCCAAGATATTCCAGAGGTTTTCCGACGGGTTGAAAGCGGGGAGTGTGATCAGGGCGTTCTTCCAATTGAGAATTCAACTGAAGGGATGGTCACACCAACGGTTGATTTATTGGTTGATTCAGAGTTAAAAATTTGCCGTCAGGTTTTGTTGCCTATCAAGCATAATCTTTTATCTAAGACAACAATAACCAAGATTAAAAAGGTTTATTCTAATCCACAAGTCTTTAATCAGTGTCGGCATTGGTTGTCACAAAACATGCCCAGTGTGGGTCTCATTGAAGTAGCGTCTACAACGGAAGCCGCAGAAATTGCTTCCCGTGAGAAGGATAGTGCTGCCTTGGCTTCGATTGAAGCGGCTAAAGAAAATAAGTTAGACATTCTTGTTTCCAATATAAGCGATCTAGCGCATAACACGACACGGTTTTGTGTTATTGGCGCTAATTCTGCGGCAGCAACGGGAGCGGACCGTACGTCGTTGGTTTTTTCTATTAAAGATCGGGTGGGAGCGTTGCATGCAATGCTGACACCGTTTTATACGAATAAAATTAATTTAACCAAGATAGAATCCAGGCCGTCTAAGAAAAAGGCTTGGGATTACTATTTCTTTATTGATCTCGAAGGGCATCAGGATGATCCTCATGTGAAGCGTGCTTTAGCTCAGTTAGAAGGCATGTGTAAGTTCATGAAAATTTTAGGATCCTACCCTGTTATTGAATCATGAAGGTTGCTAATCCATACATTTTTGACATCAAGCCCTATGTGCCGGGTAAGCCCATTGAAGAAGTTAAGCGTCAGCTTAAATTAAAAAGTGTTATCAAGCTTGCTTCCAATGAAAATTCCTATGGGCCGTCGCCTAAAGTGCTTGGAGCGATGACGAAAGCTATCAAGGACGTTAATCGTTATCCTGATGGGGGATGTTTTCAGCTGGGTCAGGCTTTGGCGAAACATTTAAAAGTAAACCAAAATCAATTGATCTTTGGCAATGGTTCAGATGAGATTATAGTTTTAGCAGTGAAGGCTTTTGTTGGGCGAGGCGATGAAGTGATGATCGCTAAGCCTTCATTTTTGGTTTATGAAATAGCCTCCCGTTTAGCTGGAGCTAAGATTGTTCAAGTGCCCCTAAAGGACTTTCGTTATGATTTAGCGAGTATGAAGGCTAAATTAAGTAAGCATACAAAGATTGTCTTTATTGGCAATCCGGACAATCCGGCGGGGACCTATATTAATATTCAGGAAGCCGAAGATTTTATGAAGGCAGTAAGCAAAGATACCTTAGTGTTCTTTGATGAGGCGTATTTTGAATATGTTGTTGCAAAGGATTATCCAGACACGTTAAAACTGATGAGAAAATATCCTAATTTGATGACGACAAGGACATTTTCAAAATCTTATGGCCTAGCTGGTTTACGGGTAGGCTATGGTGTGGCGGATCCGAAACTTATTGATATTTTAAATCGTTTGCGTGAACCTTTTAATGTAAACTCCCTAGCGCAGGCGGCCGCAGTAGCCGCATTGTTAGATCAAGGCTATTATCGTCGTATTCTTAATCTAACCTACCAGCAGCGTGAGTATATTTATCGTAGCCTTGAAGGCGTTGGATTAAAATACCAGACAAGTTTCACTAATTTTATCTTGGTTCAAGTTAAGAATGCCTCTCAAGTCGCTGGAGCATTGTTAAAAAAAGGTGTGATTGTACGCGACATGACCGTATGGGGTTTGTCGGATTATATTAGAGTGTCAATTGGAACGGCGTCTGAAAATAGACGCTTTATTAAAACGCTAGGAGAAGTCATATGATCGTTATTTTGCGCCCGGATGCAACCGAGGCTAATATTCAACACATTGTTGAGCGAGGAGCAAAGATAGGGCTTAAGGCTAATGTCTCTCGAGGGGTCGAGCGAACAGTGATTGGCTTTATAGGACCTGAAGATGCCCTGCGTTCAATTCCTTTAGAAGTTTTTCCCGGAGTTGAACAGGTCTTACAAGTGCTTGCGCCTTACAAACTAGTCTCTCGAGAATTTAAGAAAGAGGGGACTGTTATTAAGTTGCCTTACAATGTGACTGTCGGGGGAAACACAATTTCCGTGATGGCAGGGCCTTGTTCGGTTGAAAGTTATGAAGGGATGTTATCCATTGCCAAGAAGGCCAAAGCTTTAGGGGCCAATATTTTACGAGGAGGGGCTTTTAAACCTCGAACTTCACCGTATGATTTCCAAGGTTTAGGCGAAGAGGGTTTAAAAATTCTTCAGGCAGTGGGCAAAGAAGTGGGAATCCCAACTATCTCTGAGGTTATGGACACCCGTCAGGTAGAATTGGTCGCTCGCTATGTTGATGTTCTACAAATTGGGGCCCGTAATATTCAGAATTTCTCCCTGCTTAAGGAAGTGGGAATATGTAAGAAACCTGTAATGCTTAAAAGGGGAATGGCAACCTTTATCAAAGAATGGCTCATGTCGGCGGAATATTTGTTAGCGCATGGTAATTTTGAAGTCATGCTTTGTGAACGTGGTATCCGCACCTTTGAAACAGCAACACGTAACACTTTAGATATTAATGCGGTAGCTGTTGCTAAGAAATTAAGCCATCTGCCTGTTGTTATTGACCCAAGTCATGGGACAGGTAGTTGGGAATATGTGGCCGCTGGCGCCCGTGCCGGTATTGCGGCAGGGTGTGACGCATTGATGATTGAAATTCATGATAATCCTGAAGAAGCATTGTCCGATGGAGCTCAGTCTTTGATGCCGGATAAGTTTCAAGAGCTTATGGTCTCTTGTAAGCGCGTGGCTTTAGCTGTTGATAGGGATTTATAAATTTAGCGTCATCGCGAGAATTTGTGTCATTGCGAAGAAGCGAAGCGAATGAAGCAATCTTTTTAATAGATAGCGTCGCACATAGGGAGATCAAATGTTTAATCGTAAACAGTTATTTCGTCGAGTAGCGATTGTCGGTGTTGGATTTATGGGGGCTTCATTAGGGTTGGCTATCAAGAAGAAGGAATTAGCCAAGGAAGTAGTTGGTATTGGCCGCAATGAAACATCGTTAAAACAGGCTAAAGATTTAGGTGCCATTGATGAGAGTTTCATAGATTTGAAAAAGGGCCTTAATGGGGCGGATTTAATTGTGCTGGCAACGCCTGTCCAAATTATATTGGACACGTTGGATTTCTTAGGCAAAGAGCATCAGCGTGGGTGTATTATTACCGATTTAGGCAGCACTAAGGCTGTTGTTGTTGAGAGAGCAGAAAAGGTTCTTCACCATTCAGTTTTATTTGTAGGTAGTCACCCCTTGGTTGGTTCAGAAAAGAAGGGGCCTGCTTATGCCAATGCTGCTTTATATGATAATGCGCCATGTGTCATGACTCCAACGGATAAAACCAATCGGCTAGCTAAGGAGAAGGTCAAACAGTTTTGGTCACAATTAGGGGGACAGGTTAAGACAATGACGCCCCAAGAACATGATGAAGCACTATCGTTTATAAGCCATCTACCTCATCTCATGGCTTTTGCAATGATGAAGGCGATTCCGGATCAATTTTTAGAGTATGCTACGGCAGGTTTACGGGATACGACTCGTATTGCAGGTTCTGATCCGCAAGTATGGCGGGATATAATTTTAACTAATCCTAAGAATGTTTTGAAATCTATTGATGAAACAGTGAAGGTCTTGTCTTTGATCCGCAAGGCTGTTATTTCCAATGATGCGCAATCCTTAGAGGAAGTTTTCAAATCTGCGAAAGCCAAACGCGAAAGTATTGAAGGGGTTCATGGTAACGGATAAGCATTTGATTATTACTCTCGATGGGCCTGCTGGAGCTGGTAAAAGTACAGTCGCTAAGAGCCTTTCTAAATTATTAGGAATTTCTTATCTGGATACGGGGGCTATGTACCGGGCGCTTACGCTTAAAGCGTTGCGGATGTCTCTTAAGCTTGAGGATGAAGCAGCGTTAACTGATTTAGCTAAAAAAACTGTGATTGCATTTAAAGCGATGCCTGATGGTTCTTTACATGTCACCTTAGATAAAGAAGATGTCGCTGAAGCCATCCGAACCCTTGAGGTTACAAACAATACTTTTTATGCTGCAAGAACTGCCGGTGTCCGAGAGCTTATGGTCGGTTGGCAAAGAGCAATAGGTTTAGACCATTCTGTTGTCTCCGATGGTCGGGATCAAGGTACGGTGGTTTTCCCTAATGCTAATTATAAATTTTATATGGATGCTAATTTTGAAGAACGTGCGCGAAGAAGAATTAAAGAGCTTGAGGATGCTGGTAAAACGGTTGATGCGGCTAAACTTAAAGAAGATATGAAGGAGCGCGACCAAAGGGATTATTCCCGTTCGGTAGGCCCTTTAAAAAAGGCTGATGACGCCATTGTAATTGATTCGACAAATTTAACCATAGAGCAGACCGTTGAGAGCATTATGAAGTTTATCAAGGTTTGACGTTCGTCTTTTTATTCGTAGGGATTCAACATGAGCCAGTCTAATATTCGTAATTTTTCAATTATCGCACATATCGATCACGGCAAGAGCACGTTGGCTGACCGTCTTATGCTGCAGGCCGGAGCCATCGATGAGCGTAAATTTCATAATCAGATGCTTGATGATATGGATCTTGAGCGAGAGCGCGGGATTACCATCAAAGCCTCTGCTGTTCGGCTTAATTATAAAGCTAAAGACGGTAAGAATTATATTCTAAACTTAATTGATACTCCAGGTCATGTGGATTTCTCTTATGAAGTCGAAAAATCCCTGCGCGCTTGTGAAGGGGCATTGCTTTTGATCGATGTGACTCAAGGGGTGGAGTCGCAGACGATTGCTAATTATTATTTAGCTATCGACAACAACCTTGAGATTTTGCCAGTTATTAATAAGATTGATATTGCCAATGCCGATATCGATGAAGCCAAACGGCAGTTTAAGGAAATTCTTAAATTCAAGCCGGAGGATGTTCAGCTGGTGTCTGCCAAAGAAGGTCTTAACATCGACTCATTGATTGAGAAGATTATCGCTTTTATTCCTCCTCCAGATGGCAGTCCAGCAGATCCTTTAAAAGCATTGGTTTTTGATATGAAGTACGATATTTATAAAGGGATTATTATTTATATTCGTGTTTTTGAAGGAACCATTAAGCCGGAAACCAAGATTCGTTTTATGAACGTTGGTAAAGATTTTACTGTTCAGGAATCTGGTATCTTTGCCCCAGAAATTCAACAGGTTAAGCAATTGGCGGCTGGAGAAGTAGGATACATCACCTGTAATTTGCATGACCCTAAAGAAATCAGAGTAGGCGATACGGTCACAGAGGTTGCTCGTCCAACGGCTCAGCCTTTGGAAGGTTACCGACAATTAAAACCTTTTGTTTTTTGCGGTGTTTATCCTGTTAATGCTGGTGATTATGCAGATTTGCGGGAGGCCATTGATAAGTTGCGTTTATCGGACCCCAGCTTTGCCTATGAACATGAAACATCCCAGTCGTTTGGCCATGGTTTCCGTTGTGGGTTTCTGGGGCTCTTGCATATGGAAATCGTCCAAGAGCGTCTGGAACGTGAGTACGATTTGAATTTAATTTTAACAACTCCTAACGTCGGCTATAGGATTGTTAAGCGCGATGATACCATCATGGAATTGGAAAATCCCTCGGATTTGCCCAATGGTTCAGATATTAACCGTATTGAGGAACCGATTTTAGCCGTTTCAATCTTTACCCCAGTTACCTATATGGATCAAGTTATGGAGTTGGCCAAGCGTAAACGCGGGGTCTATCAAAAGAGTGAATTTATCGGGGATCGCATGAAAATTACCTTTGATATTCCTTTATCTGAAGTCATTGTTGATTTTAATGATCTGATTAAATCAGCCACACGTGGCTACGGTTCTATTGATTATGAGTTTAAGGAATACCTTCCAGCCCAGATTACCCGTCTAGATATTTTAATTAATGACGAGGCTTGTGATGCGTTTTCTTGTATGGTGCATAAAGATCGTGCTTATGACAAGGGTTTGGCACTGGTTAGTAAATTAAAAGATTTGATTCCTCAGCAACTTTTTGAGGTGAGAATTCAGGCAACTGCTGATGGCCGTATCATTTCGAGTGCAAGGGTTAAGGCGGCAGGTAAAAATGTGACGGCCAAATGCTATGGCGGAGATATTTCGCGTAAACGTAAGCTTTGGGAAAAACAAAAAGAAGGAAAAAAGAAACTTAAACAAATCGGGCGTGTGGAAGTTCCGCAGGAAGCATTTTTAGCTGCGCTTAAAATTTAAAAAGGGTTTATGTCAAAGCCAAAGATCAGAAAACCAAAATCAGCACTTCGTGAATGGATTGAGTCGATTGTTATTGCTTTAGTGTTAGCCATTTTTATTCGGACTTTCTTCTTTCAGCCATTTAAGATTCCTAGTGGTTCCATGCGGATGACTTTGGTGGAAGGCGATCATCTATTTGTTAATAAATTGCGCTATGGTGCCATTTTATTGCCTGAGTTGCATCTGCCTGAGTTTTTAAGGCAATGGGTCGGCTCTGATTATGATATTAATTGGCCCAAGAGCCTTGAATTCTTATCAAAAATACGTCTACCTGGATTTGGACAGCCACAGCGGGGAGATATCGTTGTTTTTGTTTATCCTGAAGATAGAACTAAAGATTTTATTAAGCGTTTGATTGGCATTCCTGGTGATCAGATCGAAATTAGAGATGGTGGTATTTTCATCAATGGTCAGCAGGTGATGGACCCACGCATTAAAAACACCTATTATTATAATCGGGGAGACTTTGGACAAGAGGGCGTGTCTATTACGGTGCCTCCCGGACATTATTTTATGTTAGGGGATAATAGCGGTTCTAGTCATGACAGTCGTTATTGGGGCTTTATAGATCAGTATGATATCGTTGGGAAAGCAGATTTATTGTTTTGGCCATTGAATCGTATTCGGTTAATTAAATGAGAAATTGTTATGTGTCATTGCGAACGACCGTAGGGGGTAAAGCAATCTTTTTAAAAGATTGCTTCGTCGCTTCGTTTCTTGCAATGACACTAAGCGTTATTTTTGTCGGCTGTCAGAGCCCACAGCCTAAATCAACCACTGTTAAAACTGAATCTTCTCAAGAGGTTATATCTGCTTTAGGTACAGTTACCCAAGGGTTGACTCAAGGGCAGGTTAGTCAAAAGGATCTTAAGAATTTAGCGGTTCAGATGCAAAAGGATCCGCAGGCGAAGTCTGCAGTACAGACAATAAATCAAGCTTTCAATTCGCAGCAGGGATGTGTAAAATATTGTCCAGTAGATGGTCAGAGGTTTAGTTGTAGTTTGGAATTTTGTCCGACTCATAAAGTAAAACTTAAAAATGTAGAATAGGTTTTTTTATATGTCTCTTACATTCGCTAACAAAGTAACTATCGGCCGCATTCTTTTAGTTCCTTTCTTTATTGCAACTGTATTATATTTCTCTCCCGAAAGACCTTATTTGCGATGGGTGGCATTAGCGCTTTTTTTAACGGCGGTGATATCGGATATTATTGATGGTTATATTGCACGTGTGCATCATCAAAAAACGAGGGCTGGAGCCATTCTGGATCCTTTGGCGGATAAGATTCTTCTTATCAGTGCTTTTATTTGTCTTTATATTCATCGAGCAGATTTTGAGCAATTTGTTTTTCCATTATGGTTTGTTGTGGCTATTATTAGTCGTGACATTATTCTTCTTTTGGGAGCAGGGATTATTCAAATTATCACAGGTAAGCTTGAAATTGAGGCAAATCGCTCGGGGAAGATTACCGCCTTTTTTCAAATTGTATGCATTTTAGGGATGCTTCTGCAGTGGCCATTTACAAAGGTCTTTTGGTATGTAGCCTTAGTGGCGACAATTATTTCAGGAGTCATTTATATTAAGGAAGGGATTAAGACTCTCAATGCCCACGGTTCTACTACTTCTTAGTCTTGTTATAACTTATTTGATAGGGGCTATTCCAACAGCCTATATTTTCGGCCGATTGCTTAAAGGTATTGATATCCGCCAGCACGGTTCAGGCAATGTGGGGGCTACCAATGCTTTTCGTGTTTTAGGAAAGATTCCAGGCAGCATTGTGTTAATCATTGATATTGCCAAAGGGGCTATCCCAACGACGATCATAGCGAATCTTTTTGGTTTTACTGATCCTTTAATGCTAGTTATTATTGGATTGGTAGCTATCGCAGCACATAATTGGACAGTATTTTTAAATTTTAAAGGTGGTAAGGGGGTTGCGACCACCTTAGGAGTTCTTATTGGGTTGACTATTCAAATTCCTGGCCTTCGTCCAGTACTGTTAATAGTTTTAGGTGTTTGGCTTGTAGTATTTCTACTATCTGGCTATGTGTCAGTGGCTTCCATTATTGCTGCAGTAGCTATGCCAATTTGTATGGTAAAAGTTTACCTTCAGTTAAAGGTTTCATTTGTTATGGTAGTTATGTCTATCATTCTTTGTATTTTTATTGTTCTTCGGCATCGTTCTAATATTACGCGTTTGATTCAAGGCAAGGAAAGCCGTGTAAACATTCTCTCTTTAAGAAAATAGTGAAGAATTCTTGAAGAAATGTCTATGCTTAAAAAGGCTTTTACAATTATAGAGATCCTGGTAATTTTATCTGTGTTGGGAATCTTAATATCTCTAGCCATACCGCGTATTAAAGGCATGATGGATAACGCTAATATAGTTAAAGTCAAAGGAGAATTACAAACTTTGCAAGCGGCGTTGGAGTCGTATTATACATTTACACATACTTATCCATTGAAGCCAAATAGCTCTGGGACTATTTATTTGGTTAGGGATTATTTATCTGTTACAAGCCCACAGGTTCTCTCAACACGTTTGTATGACCCTTTTACTACTTTTTCTAATGTTGAATATAGTTATTATTGGGAACCTTTAGTTAATAGTTATTTTATCTGGTCTGCTGGTGTAAGTGGTATAGGGAGTTACGATAACATGCAGGCATCACATCCATCTTTTTGTGGCGACGCGATTTATGTTACTAATTATGTTGGCATAATAAATTTTTATCCCTCTGGGGTCGGTTGTCCTTAATTTGTTTTGCTGTTGTTTTGGTTATGACAGAAGTAAAAATAATTTTTTATTAAAGGAGAATGGGGTATGAAAAGAATATTTCTTAGCATTTGTATTGCTTGTTTACTTTGTACATCGTCTATTTTTGCACAAGAAGAAGTTAACGCTAGTGATTTGATGGGCAAGATTTCAACAGGGCTTAATTTTGATTTTAAACAAGAAGATGCCATCAGACCTATTGTGCAGAAATATGCGACGTCTATTAATAAAGTTCAAAGTTTACAATCCTCTGATGAGAAATACATTCATCTACAGTTAAAAGCCCTTAATCAACAGTTAGATAAGGCCATTAGTCAAATGTTAAGCCTAGAGCAGTTAAATACTTGGAAAACATTGAAGAAACAAATATTGCTTAAAGTTCCAAAAGATAAGTAAAAAGGTAGACCAACCAGAATTGCTCAATTCCATTTTTAAATATAAGAAAATGATGTTTATGTCGCATGGAAGTTCTCAAAGGGGGGGGCAGTTTCCTTACTACGACCATTGTGCATTGTGTATTTTTTTATTCGCGTTAATAGTTTATTTTCAAACTTTTTTCTTCGACTTTGTTTTTGATGACCATGTGTTTGTTGTTTTTAATATACCTATTAGGTCTTTGAATCATGTAGTAGACTTCTTTTCTACTGGCTTTCCGCTTAATCGCCTGGTGACGTTATGGTCTTTTGCTTTAAATTACAAGATTTACGGTCTTAATCCAGGGGCTTTTCATTTTATTAATTTCTTTATTCATTTGCTCTGCACTTTCTCCATCTGGTGGCTTACCCGACTTATTTTACTTTGGATTCCGATTTATCGAGGCGACAAGTTAGGCGTAGATCAACAATTACGTCTTAGTTGGGTTGCTTTTATTGTGGCGTTAGTGTTTTGTGTTCACCCTGTGCAGACGCGGTGGTCGGCGTTAATTCGCAAAGATTTTCTTCTTTGATTGCTTTTTTTTATACCTTTAGGTTCCGTTTTTATTTTCTGGCCAGGTTTAAGGGGCAATGGGGGGTTGGATTGACATTATGTGTTCTT
>JBAXBI010000016.1:0-12395 GCA_037142055.1 Candidatus Omnitrophota bacterium
TATTGCTTGAGATTTGGTTTGACTATCGAAAGAATATTGTGATTTGGTCGCAAGAAAAGAAGGGATTTATGAAGTATCTTTATAAGGCGCTGACTTTAGGTGCCACTGATATTTCTGCACCAGCGTTGCATTTTGATGATAGGGTCGGAAGATTTATCACTATTGTAGGCGTTCCTTCGGCGTTCTTGCTGCACGGGTATGTGGGATTTATTTTCGGTTCCATTAAAGCAAACCCTTGGTGGAGTTCGGTTTTGATGCCTATTGTTTTTCTTTTTTCAGCCATTGTCTCAGGGATCGCCATGGTAGGTTTGATTTATATGGTCACCTCTATGATTCGTTGGAAGGCGCCAGATATGGCCTGTTTGAATAAACTCGCCAGCTTTCTGCTTTATGCCATGTTGATTGATTTCTCACTAGAGACGTTGGATTTTATTCATCGGCTTTACGAATCGCAGGAATCGATTCATATTTTATCTGATTTGATACAAAACAGGCTGTTTGTCACCTTGATCGTCTCACAGGTTATCTTTGGTACGTTAATGCCTATTTTTGGGGTCATTATTGGGAGGTTCTGTGGCCTGCCGGATGAACTGCGTAGAATGATTTATTTTCTTTCGATGGTTTTAGTTCAGGTGGGTATTTTTAGTATGCGATGGAATGTTGTTATCGGAGGACAGCTATTCTCCAAGAGCTTAAGGGGACTGACCATATACAAAACCCAGGTTCTTGGCCTGGAAGGTCTTTTAATGAGTTTCTTTTTAATAGGATTGCCCTTTGTCATCCTTTTTGTTCTTATAAAGGTTCTTCCTCCTTGGGGCGAAGAACATGAAACAAAGAAAATCTAAATATCGAATCCTCACAACAGAATTAAGTTAAACGGATAGTTAAATATGCAAGATACACAGGGAAATATCCCCGAAGAATCAAGGGGGAGTGTTTTTCAGAATTGGACCAGCGTTGTCGGCGGCATTATGTCGATTACGTGGTTCTCGATGTTTTTGGTCTTGTTTGTTCTGGATGTCAAAGCTAAAGAAGGAAATCCTTACCTCGGTATTATCACCTATCTTGTTATCCCTCTTTTTCTGACTATAAGTTTGTTATTAATTCCCATAGGCGCTTTTATTGAACGAAAAAGAAGGGTTAAGGGGACATCATATATTCCGCATTTTCCAAAGATTGATTTTAATAATCCTAAACATCAGAAAATAGCCTATGTGACAATTGGAGTAGTTGTCATTTTTTTCATTTTCATTATCGTTGATACTTATAAAGCTTATGAATTCTCTGAGTCGGTGAGTTTTTGTGGACAGACTTGCCATGGTGTCATGAGCCCGGAATATACGAGTTATAAGAATTCTCCGCATGCCAGGGTGGCATGTGTCAGTTGTCATATAGGCCCTGGGGTAGATTGGTTTGTGCGATCAAAACTTTCAGGGGTTTATCAAGTCTATGCGGTGACGTTTAATAAATACCATCGTCCCATTGAGACCCCCATTAAGAATCTACGTCCCGCACAAGAGACATGTGAACAGTGTCACTGGCCCCAGAAGTTTTTTGGCGCGATCGAACAAGATAAAGAATATTACCTTTCCGATGAGAAAAACACGGTGTGGACAACGCGTATGCTGATGTCAGTAGGCGGAGGGATGGCTCCTTATGGCAAGGGGAAGGGGATTCATTGGCATATGAATATTAATAATAAAGTCTTTTATGCTGCCACCGATAAGAAGCGTCAGAATATTCCATGGATTAAGGTTGTTCATAACAATGGCAAAGAAGAAACGTATGTGGATACATCATCTAAGGTTACGGCGGATAAGCCGCCAGCGGGAGAATTGCATCGGATGGATTGTATGGACTGCCATAATCGTCCAAGCCATAACTTCAAGCCACCTTTTAAAGCGGTTAATGAAGCGATTTTCTTCGAGCTTATTGATAAGTCATTACCTTTTATTAAGAGAGAGGCTGTCAAAGCCTTAGACACGGAGTATCCATCTAATGATGTTGCTGTTTCTTCTATTAGAGAGAAATTAGAGGCGTTTTATAAAAATAAATATCCTCAAGTATATGAAGAAAAAAAGAAGTCTTTAAACCAATCGATACAGGCGGTCATTAATATTTATGAGTCCAATATTTTTCCTGGAATGAAAGCTTCTTGGAAGGCGTATCCTGATAATATTGGTCATTTAATTTCTACAGGATGCTTCCGTTGCCATGATAACAAGCATAAGACAGCTGAGGGCAAAACCCTTAGCAATGAATGTACCTTGTGTCATACCATCATTGAACAGGGCGATCCTGGCTCAACAGAAAA
The DNA here is from genome assembly GCA_037142055.1 of Candidatus Omnitrophota bacterium. Lineage (GTDB taxonomy): Bacteria > Omnitrophota > Gorgyraeia > Zapsychrales > Fredricksoniimonadaceae > JACQCF01. The sequence goes on from JBAXBI010000016.1 coordinate 2,315, forward strand.
GAATACTGATGGTCTGCCGTTTCGTCATCCCCAGCAGGATGAAGAAGGTTGGAAGGAAGGAAGTTGTGTTGACTGCCACACAGGGGGCAGTTAGAAGTTTTTTATAGATTCTTTCTTTTATATCCTTGCTATTCGCTAAAACGTTGTAAATTCCTCCAATAATTCTATTTTAATAATTAATGATTGAAATATTTCTTGTGTTATCTTTATCCCTTCCTGACTTCTGCACTTGGCTAAATTTGTAAAAATTTACGCATAAAAACATAAAAAATGGGGGCCTCGATTTTCTGTATTCCCTCCCCCTTGTGGGGAGGGCCAGGGAGGGGGATTAGTATAAATTGACTATTTTCACCCCCACCTAACCTCCCCCCTCAAGGGGGAGGAATCATTGTGTGGCTAACTTATTCATTTAAGAAGTAAATTCTAGGGTGTCCCAATCCGGAAGTCAGGGGTGCTCCTGGTTCAACAGAAAAGAATACTGATGGTCTGCCGTTTCGTCATCCCCAGCAGGATGAAGAAGGTTGGAAGGAAGGAAGTTGTGTTGACTGCCACACAGGGGGCAGTTAGAAGTTTTTTATAGATTCTTTCTTTTATATCCTTGCTATTCGCTAAAACGTTGTAAATTCCTCCAATAATTCTATTTTAATAATTAATGATTGAAATATTTCTTGTGTTATCTTTATCCCTTCTGTAATATTCATGGAAGCAAAAAGGATTTTGATATGGCAAGTAAGATTTTAAACATTGAATTAAAAGACGTCCCGCTGTTTCGTGGACTTACCTCCAGTGAACGAGCCCTTGTGGAGACTGCTTTACGGGTTAAACCTTTTGAGAAGGGCGAGTTCCTTTTTACAGAAGGTAGCTCCTGCGAGCGGATTTTTATCGTAAAATCTGGACGGGTCAAAGTCTTTCGTACGGCCTCTTCTGGAAGAGAACAGATTTTAGAGATCTTAGAACCAGGGCAAACCTGTGCTTGTAACCCAGGATCTAGTTCTTGGGCCTGTGTGACTAATTCTCAGGCTATGACAGCTTGTGAAGTATGGTTTCTTCCTCGGGACAACTACATTAAGTTGGTTAATTCTAATTCAAGCATGATGCATGCCCTTAATAAACTCTTCGCCGATAGGCTTTGTCATTTTAGCTCTTTGATTGCTGATGTTTCGCTTAATGAAGTCAAAAAACGCCTGATTAAATTTCTCCTTGATATGTCTGATGAGGACCAGGAAAGTTCAAAGAAGGATGAAGTTTTATCTATTAATTTTACTAGAGAAGAAATCGCACAAAGGATTGGTACAGCTAGAGAAACGATTGTTCGGCATCTCTATCAACTAAAAGAATCCAAACTTATCGATATTAAACCCCGTCAGATTATCATTCGAAACAGAGAAGGCTTACATAAGCTTTTACGGTAATTTTTGGCTCTCTCCCAAGTGACGTCGGTCACAGACAATTCCAAGCATATCTGTATAATTTACCTGCATTCTAGGAAAATAGTATCTAGCGACCAGCTACATTGCCTCTTTTAAGGTTTACTTATGTTTGGACAGAATATAACCATCAGAAATATTATTGCTATCTTTGAGAGGGAATCCCAGGATGTCTTGGGGATGTTGGATGACCTTGAAGAAGCCATTAAGAACCTTCAGTATGAAGGTAAGGTGTCTTGGGGGAAGAATACTAAGGCCATTGAGAAGGTTGTAAGTTTCTTAAGAAAGAAATTATTAGAGCATATTCAGTTGGATGAAGATGTTATTTTTCCATACGCTCAGAAGCATATTCCTAAATTAGAATCGATGATTTATTTCTTACGTGCTGAACGCAATGAATTTAAGCAAAACCTTGAGAATTTTGAGCTTCTTTTTAAACAATTAAGGTTAGAGAAAAATAATCAGCGTCAGCAGAAGATTATTGATCAGCTTAAAGAAAAAGGAATTTATGTGATCTGTCTTGTTCGTAATCATATCCAGACTGAAATTGAAAGCGTATATAAGTCTATGGACACTCAATTACATCAGGATGAAAGAAAGATTTTAGTCCGCAAGTGCCTGCAGTTTAAGTTGAATCCTTTCCGTCAAAAGAAATCATAAAGAATTTTGATAGTTGACCTTAAGAAGTCTTTATTTTAGTATGGGGTCATGGGTAAAGACCTGACCCGATGCGGGTGGTGTACACAGGATGCTATTTATATTCAATATCATGATCAGGAATGGGGGAGACCCGTCCATGATGATCGATTGTTGTTTGAATTTTTAGTCCTGGAAGGAGCTCAGGCTGGTTTAAGTTGGCTGACAGTTTTAAAGAAGCGGGATAATTATCGAAAAGCCTTTGATAATTTTGATGCCCATAAAGTTGCCAAGTATAACCTTCAAAAGATTGATCGATTGCTTTCCAACGAAGGAATAATACGAAATCGTTTAAAGATCCTCTCTGCTATCCGCAATGCTAAAAGTTTTATACAACTACAAAAAGATTTTGGTTCCTTTGATGCATATATTTGGAGTTTTGTGGGTGGTGTTCCTCAAAAGACCAATTTTAAACATTATAAAGAATTGCCAGCCACTTCACCTTTATCCGATTTAATAAGCCAGGATTTAAAAAAGAGAGGTTTCAATTTTGTTGGTTCCACGATCGTCTATGCGTATATGCAAGCGATAGGAATGACTAATGACCATACAAAAGATTGTTTTTGCTACGCTGATCAAAGAGGTTTAAAGAATGGCTTATAAGATTTTAATTGTCGACGATGATCCAGAGTTTCGTCAGGAAATGCAGGAATGTCTATATAATTATAAAATTATTCAGGCCTGTAATGGACGACAAGCTTTAGAAATCATTCAAAGGCCTCATGCTGTTGATTTGGTTATATTAGATGTTATCCTACCTGGACTATCAGGTATTGAAGTATTAAAACAGATGAAAAAAATAGCTCCTAGCCTTGCTGTTATAATTTTGACGGGGCAAAGTTCTAAGGATGTAGCTATAGAAGCGCTCAAGGGGCATGCGGATGATTATATTGAGAAACCTTTTCAAGTCGAAAAACTCCTTAATGCTGTAGAGAAGGTGTTAGATCTAAAGTTTAAGAAATCTACGACCCATATCAACAAAATGGAACGGGTTAAAATGTTTATCGAACGTAACGTTGATAAGAAAATTATTTTAAAACAAGTCTCTGAGGAGGTCTGCTTAAGTGTTAAATATCTAAGCCGTCTTTTTAAGGAGAGAATTGGCGTAGGGTTTAATGAGTATAGACTAAAGGTTAAGATTCAAAAGGCTGGCGAGATATTAAAGAGCACCAATTACACGGTTAATCAAGTAGCTATTCAATTAGGTTATAAGAATCCCGAATCTTTTATCCGTATGTTTCAGAAACAGATGGGGTGTACACCTACTCAATATCGACATAAAGTAATAGATCAAAAGAGGAAAAGATCTTGAATGTTGATCGACTAAAATCTAGTAGCGTTTTTTATTGTATTGCAATCCCAGTTATCGCCATCATTTATTATTGGATTGCGCAGATGAGTTTTATGTTTGCCTGGAGGCATACAAATGTTAATGCAGACTGTCCCTCATCAGCAGTGGGGTTCATTATTATATATATATTCGGTCAACGTTTCTGGCCAGGTATATGGTTAGGGGTTTTTTTAGTTAATGCGGGATATTATTTCTCCAATCCTTCTTTTAACCTCTTTCAAGTTATTCTTTTTTCCATTCCCATTGCAACGGGTAACACCTTAGAGGCTGTAGTTAGTAGTTATCTCTTAAAGAAGTTAATTGGCAATCGCAATCCTTTGCATAAGGCTCAAGATATCTTAAGGTTCGCTTTGATGCTCATGGTAGGTTGTGCCATTGGGGCTTCAATGGGCGCTATTACAGTATGTCTGAGTAATTTGAGTTATTGGAATTCATTCGTATTTATTTGGTTTATTTGGTGGTTTGGAAACTTTAGCTGGATTTTTACGTTAACACCGTTTTTTTGGGCAATAGGACAAAGACCGTTTTCTAAAGTAGATCTCAAACGAATTTTAGAATTTGTGATTTCTTTAAGCGTTTTAGGAGTCTCTAATGAGATGGTTTTTAACGATAGGTTTATTATTAGTCAGATGCATATTCCTATTACGTATTTTCCTTTAGCATTGACAGTGTGGTTGACCTACCGATTTGGATATTGGGGAGCTATAACATCAATTTTATTAACACTCAATCAAGCTTTCCAAGGCACGAGTAAGGGGGCTGGCCCGTTTTTTAGTTCGGGGGATATAAGCACCTCGTTGCTTTTATTAGATACGTTTATAGCTACCGTTTGCGGGACTTGTTTGCTTTTAGCTGCAGCTCTTTATGAACACCGGCAGGCTCAAAAGAAAATATTTTTAAGTGAGCAGAGGTTTAGAGCTCTTGTAGAAAATAATTCGGATATTATTCTTTTAGTTAATTCATTAGGGGTTATTACTTATTGTAGTCCTTCTGTTACAAGAATTATGGGCTACAGACAAGAAGAGCAGGTGGGGCACAATATACTTGAGTTTATTCATTCGGAATATGAAGAGTCTATCAAGATAGAGTTTTCTCACATATTAAGTCATCCAGCAGAAGTGATTAAGACGCTGGTTCGCATAAGACATAAAAATGGTTCTTGGAGATGGGTTGAAGGCAGTGGGCAGAATTTATTAAGAGACACATCTATAGGCGCTATTGTGGTTAACTATAGGGATATTACTGAGAAGAAACAAGTTCAGGAACGCTTTGAGCGCGTATTTGAATCTTCTCCTCTTGCAAAGATTATAGTGAATAAGCAGGGGAAGATTCAATTAGTCAATCAGACAGCAGAAGTATTGTTGGGATATCCCCGAGAAGAGATGTTAAAGATGAGCATAGATGATTTTGTTCCTGAGAGAGTTCGAAAGCCCCATCCTGCACATCGGGAGGGGTTTCATAAGAGTCCTAAAGTACGTCCTATGGGATCAGTAGCGAATCTTTCTGTTTTAACAAAAGATAAGAGAGAAATTCCTGTTGAGATTGCTTTAACTCCTATTGAGAATGAAGATGGTTTGTTGGTTTTGGCAACTATTATGGATATTACGGAACGCAAAGCAGCGGAAGAGGTTTTAAGAAATGAGCTTAAACAAGCAACTCGTCTAGCGGATGTGGGTACTTTAGCTGCAATTGTAGCGCATGAATTACGTACCCCTTTAGGCGTTATTCAAATGGCGGCACATAATTTAAAGAATAAAAATAAAGATTTAGCGAAAGATAAACATTTGGAGAATATTCAAAAGAAAGTATGGGAAGGGAATCATATTATTGACAATCTTTTAAGTTATTCGAATATTAAGATGCCAATTTATGAATCTTGTCCCATTTTGAATTTGTTGGATGAATGTATTTCTAATGTTAGCAATCAATTTCAAAGGTTGGATATAGCAGTGGATAAATTTTATAAGGTGCCACAAGGTTTTGTTCTTGAGATAGACTCAAATCAGATACGAGAGGTAATTGTTAATGTATTAAATAATGCGTATCAGTCTATGGATATTAAAGGTGGTCGTATAGAAGTGTTGGTGCAAAGGAATAACGACGAATTTCTGCAAATAAGCTTTAAAGATAGTGGTGTTGGAATTGGTACAGAAAATTTGGATAAGATTTTTCGTCCTTTTTTTACGACAAAGGCCAAGGGAACGGGGTTGGGCTTAACTATCTGTAATGAGATCATTAATCTTCATCATGGGCGGTTTGATATTCAAAGTCTTAAGGCCCAAGGCACCACAGTCAGTATTTCTCTTCCTATTCAAAGTAAAATCTTCAAACAACAATAAGTAGATAAATGTCAATAAAAAGATGAATCAGTCCATGGTGACGATTTCTTTATAGAGTATTATTGAAATGAAGTAAAAGGGGGGTGAGACATGTTATCTGTCCAGCAAACTCAATCAGGTTATCAGATGCAAAGCAAGGAATCGAAAATGCAAGACTTGCCTAAGATTATGATTGTTGATGATGATGTGGAATTATTAGAAGAGTTAAAAGAAGTGTTATCTTTTAACAATTACGAGGTAGAGGCAATGTTTAATAGTGCTTTGGTTTTCGAGGTGGCCTGTGAAAAAAAACCGGATTTAATAATTCTAGATCTAAAAATGAAGAATAAAAGTGGTTTTCAATTGGCAGATGAATTATATAATTCGTTTAAAACTAAAAATATTCCATTAATTGCCATTACAGGTTTCTTTACTGAAAAAGAGCATGTTTTGATGATGAAAATGTGTGGAATTAAGAATATTATTCTTAAACCTTTTGAACCGGAGAGTTTACTTGCAAAAATAGCTTCTGTCTTAGAAGAGGCCAAACGTAACGCTTAATGGGTTTAAGGAGGGATAAGGATTATGGTTATAGGTAGTAGTTATAGCCGTTTAAGAAAATGGTCTGAAAAGGTAGGTACTTTAAGACAAAAAGAAATGCAACAAGTAGGGGTGCAGGAAGATGTGTTTGGTTTAGAAGAGGTGATATATTTTGAGAAAGCGATGCAGTTTTGCTATCAGTCTTTAGCTATGGGGGCCCATAATCGGATGTTTCGTCAACGATGTCAGGATTTCTTTAAACGGTCTTTGACTCATGAACGCGATTTAAAAGAATTCTTGAAGGGAAATATTCCAAACCAGCAAAGTTTTGTAGATACTTATTATCAGGGTTTTTCATTGCCGACGATAGAAGGGGCAGTGGAACCCATTTTAGATTTAGGGTTAGCTGTGGCGTGGTATAGGCTTCATCTTTATCAAGATTTGCGGGGCTATGCCCAGATAAAGAAGCGCATTCTGTTTAATCTGTTGATTGCCCATGCCAAGGATGAAATTAGTTTCTTAGAAAATGAGATAGAAATATCAAAAATGGAGAGACTTAGAGTTTAATCTGCACTATTAATGAAATTGAGAAATTTCTGCATTTTATTGTTTCCAACCAACAGCTCACGTATAGAATATACCTGACTCATTTTTCTAACTTCTTTTAAGGAAGGGTTTACTTTATGAATCTTTTTGTGCGCAAACCTATTAACCGTATAGTAGAAGAATCTGAAGATGCAGAACATTCGCTCAAGAAAACCTTAGGGCCAAAGAGTTTAATTGCATTGGGGATAGGCGCAATTATTGGGGCGGGGATATTCTCCTTAACGGGTATTGCCGCGGCCGAAAATGCAGGGCCGGCGGTTGTGTTGTCTTTTGTGGTAGCTGCCGTGGCCTGTGTATTTGCTGGTATGTGCTATAGTGAGTTAGCCTCCATGATTCCAGTGGCTGGAAGCGCTTACACCTATGCCTATGCGACGATGGGAGAGTTTATCGCTTGGATTATTGGGTGGGATTTGGTGCTTGAATATGCTGTTGCTTCTGCGGTGGTGGCGGTTAGTTGGTCAAGGTATGTGGTTTCTTTATTTAAAGATTTAGGGTTTAGTCTTCCGGGGCAGTTTACAGCTTGTCCCTTTGATGCAACTCCAGGATTTGTCAACATTCCAGCGATGCTTATTATCGTGGGAGTTTCGACATTGTTGATTGTGGGTATTAAAGAATCGGCTAATGTTAATGCAGTAATCGTAGTTGTTAAAGTAGCGGTTGTTCTAACCTTTATTTTTGTGGGATTACATTACATAAAACCTGCCAATTATCACCCTTTTATTCCACCGAATACCGGTAATTTTGGTGAATTTGGGTTAAGCGGTATTATGCGTGCGGCAGGGATCATATTTTTTGCCTATATTGGGTTTGATTCGGTTTCAACAGCAGCTCAAGAATCTCGAAAACCTTCTAGAGATATCCCAATTGGTATTCTAGGATCTCTTTTAATCTGCACCATTTTGTATTTGGCTTTTGCTTTTGTCTTAACAGGTATGGTCAATTACAAAGCAATGAGGGGGGATGCCGCGCCAGTTGCAACCGCCATCGGTATGACACCGTATCCTTGGTTACAGATTGTCATTACATTTGGGGCTATCATGGGGCTCACCTCTGTTGTTCTAGTCATGCTGCTTGGCCAGTCGAGAGTATTTTATTCCATGTCTCGGGACGGTCTTTTACCACCTGTTTTTTCTCAAATTCATCCTAAATTTAAGACTCCTTGGAAATCTAATTTGATTTTCATGCTCGTGGTGGGGCTTTGCGCTGGGTTTTTGCCTATTTCCCAACTAGGGCATATGACTTCTATTGGAACCCTTATGGCTTTTATTATTGTTTGCGCGGGGGTTATTGTGCTTCGCTATGTCCAACCCAATGCCCCGAGGCCTTACCGTACGCCTTGTGTGCCGCTATTTCCTATCTTAGGAATCTTGGTATGTTTCTCGATGATGTATTCGCTAAATATCGAAACCTGGTTACGGTTGATTATATGGTTGCTTATCGGGCTTGTGGTTTACTTTAGCTACAGTCGCTTTCATAGCCGGCTTAACCGTTAAGCTCTTATAACTGTTAAATTTGAGATTTTGGATAAGTTAAAAAATATTGAAAAACACCAAAAATTGTATATACTTTAAACGTAATTAGATTATCTTTAACAAGAAGCAGTTCAATAATTTCTAGAGGATATTATGAAAGCAAAATTTGAAATAGCAGATGGTTGGGTTAATGTTCCAGTAAATTTGAAAATGTATCCTTTACAAACTATCCATTCCTCTGGGTATGCTTTTATGGATCGGGCTCATGTTAGGCTTGAGGAAGAAAAGAAAGATATCGTGGCGGTTTGGCTTAAACCGAAGAAGGATAAGCAAGATCTTCAAGATTTGGCCTTACAATTCTCTGATGAATTACTTAACTACGCACATTATTTCAGCAGCTTGAAGGCAAATGCAGAGAATATGAAAGTTTTGTTGCAAAGGGCTCTTTTTTCAGCTTCTCCGTCGATCGTCAAAGAAGCTGAAGAAAAAGAAATTGAGAATTTGATCAAGGAGCTTGAGGCTGAAGAAAAGCAAGCTACACCAAAGTCAAAAACGGCTTCTAAACCGAAGAAATAATAAATCTTTTATATGACAAAATCTAATCAGTCTTCTATCCTTCCGTTTAATTCAGAAAAAATCAATGATAAATATTTAGTAACCAACATGATGGGATGTTGGGAGGCCTTAAATGAAAAAGAATTCCGCCAACTCAATAGTCTCCGAGTATTAGAGGGAGGGAATTTATATAATCGCCTTTTAGATAAGGGTTTAATTGTTGATGAAGGCAATATTCGTCGTGTTATCGATGGGTATAAGAGTTTAAACGCGAATTTATTTACAGATACAAGCCTTCATATTGCGGTCGTTACAAAACGTTGTAATTTGCATTGTAGTTATTGTCATGCCAAAGGGGGAGACGCCTCGGAAGACATGTCTATTGAAACAGCCTCTCGTGTATTGCAATATCTTTTCGATGTTCGAAATAAGTCAGTGACTCTTGAGTTTCAAGGGGGAGAGCCATTGCTTAATTGGCCAGTTGTTAAATTTTTAACTGAACATGCGCGTAAATTTAATACATTAGGAAAGAATCTTAATATTATTTTGGTAACGAATTTGTTGCTTATGGATGATGAAAAAATGAGATTTTTAGTAGAGCACAAGGTTGACGTGTGCACGTCTTTAGATGGGCCTGCGGATATTCATGATAAAAATAGATTAACGGTTGATGGCAAAGCAACTCACGCTCAAGTGGTAGAGAAAATTGAACGTTTCTCCAAGAAATTTGGGCGCAAGATTCATATGTTGCCAACTATTACCAAGCATTCCTTAGCATATCCTGAGAGGATTGTTGATGAATACCTACGTTTGGGACAAGGAGAGATTGCCTTAAGGCCTGTCAATAACATAGGCCGAGCCTGTCATGGTTGGGATGATATCGGTTATACAGCAGAGGAATTTAATGGCTTTTATACCAAAGCCATGGCGTATATTATGAAGTTAAACACCTCTGGCTCCTATATAAGCGAACGGATGGCCAGAAGCATTTTGACCAAGGCGCTGTTAAAGCAAGATCCAGGCTATGTGGATATGATGAATCCTTGCGGGGCAGGACGCACAGTAATGGCGTATGCAACAGATGGTGGATGTTATCCTACTGATGAAGCAAGAATG
>JBAXBI010000017.1:0-12290 GCA_037142055.1 Candidatus Omnitrophota bacterium
CATCTTCTCCGACTTGACGGCTAACCAATTTAGAAGCAATAAGCCTATCAATAAGCCCTGTAGCAGCGGGACGGGAAATATTCAAAAATGAGGCAATTTCATTCATAAGGGTAGGTCCTTGACGGGAAAGATACTCTAAAGCCCAAAATTGGGGAAGACTGATATGCCCTTGGGAGAGATAATTAGACTCGTAACTATGGAACCCTCTAATGCACGCTGGCATCAGTTCAATCATACGCTTGCTGAAATCTTTAACTTCCATGTTTTGATCTCCATTTAGTTAACTTGGTTAACTATTAACCAAATGAAGTGTAAACAAGGATAAATATTTTGTCAAGCCTACATGAAGAAAATCTTATCAGTTCAGTTCAACCGCAATCCATGAGGCACTATCTAATGGAACATTGTCAAGGTAAGTACGTGCGCTGGTTAAGATTCTATCAGGGTTCCCCAATAGCTTAAGAGGCACGGCCAACGTTACTTCATTAGGGGTTCTTTTAACTCGAATGGAAGCCTGTTCAATACGATGGGCTTGATCATAAAGGGTATAACTATTATCCCCTAAACGAAGACTAATTTTAGGCATTTGTCCAAAAGGAGTGTTCTTGTTATAACCGAAGATATAAATAAACGCCTCCACATCCGAAGCTAATGGTTTGGACAGTTCGATCGAAACAATTAAATCCTCTCCTTGCCAACGCACAAACTTCCACTCAACCCCAATAAATGCCGTTTTCTCACGAGAATTAAACTCTTCAGGCAATTCAGCCGTTGCCACAACCTTGCGATGGGCTTTAAAAACAGAAGAGTCCTCGTTGACATGCAACTTAATCGCAGGGAAATCTCCAAAAAGTTCATTGGTATGGATAAAGGATAAGAGATACTTAGGAGTAGATACATACTGACTCTTGTGGGCTTGTAAAGCTGCTTTCTTAAGGTCAAACTCTTGCTGAGTTAGATGATATTGTTTCCATTTAATAATCTTACTTAAAGCCTCCGGAGGCTCCATAGGATGATTAGGTTTAAACCCTTTAGGTTTAGGCCAGCCCAGATAATGAATCAAATAAGGAAAGATTTCTACTGAATCACTCTGATTTACGTCCCACAAAGCAACCCGCGTGTATAAATACAACGCCAGGTGATCTCCATTATGGTCTGAAGGGTGTGACACAAATATCTTGGTTGGCTTAAAATCTCTTAAAATAGTCCGCAAATCTGAAACGATCTCTTCTCCCTTATATAGAGCCCCAGGCCTGAGCGCTCCCTCATAAGGAACCTTGGTTACCCATGTCAACATACTTCGATATGGCGCCCGCTTACCCCAATGCTCATACCAAATATTAAGGGTTCCAAAATCTGGATAACCTAAGAAAGTTAAATCTTTAGAATCAACACCCAAAATGCTTGAAGCTGCTAATGCCTCGTCCTTACGGACCAACCCCATAGACTGAACAGCCCCCGGCATAATAACCGGATGTTTACGATACACCAAGAACGACCATTGATTGCTATCCCCATAGGTAAAATAAACAATCTTGACAGGCAACTTCATGGCCACAGCTTTTTGAATAATGCCGCCAGTGCCTAACACCTCATCATCCGGATGAGGCGCCAACACCAAAATGCGATCGTTAGAATTAAGTGTCAGATCATCTATGGCCGGCTGCTGCGCCCATGCAGAAGCCATCAACAAAATCGATAAGATTGCCACAAGAGAGATTTTACGCATCAGTTTAGTGATTAGACATGCTCCAAGGAGTGTCATTGCGAACCTCGCTTTTCGTTTGGTGAAGCAATCTTTATAAAAGGATTGCTTCGTCGCTGAGGAACGCTCCTCGCAATGACACAATTGAAAACTTCCAAACGCCGATCTAATACGGTTTTCTTAAACCATTGTTTTAACATAAGAAATTGAATGATATTCCTTAAAAGTTTCTCCATAAGCCATCATCATTGGATGACGCTCCCCTACAACAAAACCTAAGCGTTCAAAAAAACGACACGCCGCACTATTACCATCATGAACTGAAGCTGCGATTTCATCGACCTTGCTTCCTCGAGCATAATTTAAGAATGCTTCAACTAAACCTTCTCCTGCCTGCTGACGACGAAAAGCTTTTGCAACTCCAATATGCACATGCCCCTGATGGCTATGAAAAGACTTCTTTCGCCAGGTAAAAACCCTCTGCCAATTCTTAAGCAAAGCTTTAAAAATTAACCATATCTCTCGACGAAAGAAAACCCCTCTTACAAAAGCTTTAAGAATTACCTTAGGAATAATTAGAAATAAAATAACTAACCCATAACGGCGATTATCCAAACAACCATTGATATAGCCTACCACCTTGCCTTCTGTTTCGACTACAAAAGTACTCTCTGGTTCGTAATCTGTATAATAACTCGTTAAAAGATCTGCCGCCACTTCACGATCAGAAAAAATACTTTCAATAGCCTCGCCACGATCTGCCACATCGCAACAAATTTGGCGGACCATTGCTCGATCTAATTTATTAAAGGGACGTATTTTAACCATATTTTTGAAAAGCAACTTTATAAGTAATTTAACATATCGTCAATGCATTTTTTACTGCAAAAAATAAAATTTATTCTCCTTAAATAATCCTAAGAACAAGCCATGAGAACCAAACCTTTCTTGCGTTTAAAAACAGAACAACATACAATGCTTTCATGCAAAAATTGGGTTTTATAATTTATTTTCTATTATTATCTACACCTTCCCTTTCCTGGGCTCAAGAGAACTCTTTAATTGCACAAATGCAAAATATTCAATCCTCCTTGGTAGAAATTAAAACTACATTTTCTAGAACTTTACGCACCCCTAAAGGAACTGGTCTTGCCTCCTATGAACGCCATGGAGCAGGAATCATTATTGATTCTTCGGGAATTATTGTCACCAATACCCATATTATACGCAACGCCCCTCATATTTTTGTAAGTTTAGCCAATGGGAAGACATTTAAAGCCAAGGTCATTCTTGCTAACGAGGCTGATTTTAGTTTCTTAAAAATAAACACCCACCTGCCACTTAAACCTATTACGTGGGCGGATTCCTCTTTGGCTCAATTAGGAGAACCCATTATTGCTATAGGAGGCAGCTCTGATTTAAATCATCAAAGTATCCTAGGAGGAAAAATTACAAGCCTCATTGAAAGTAAATCCTCTGGTAACATAGAATTATTGGAGCTTAACGTTAACCTCTATGAAGGAGATAGCGGCGGCCCCATTTTAAATAGACAAGGACATCTATTGGGACTCATCATGGCAAAACGAAAAAAAGAAGACCGAAAAAGCTATGCGATTGCCTCCAATAAAATCCGCCGAGAGTATTTGAAATATAAACAAAACATGCCATAATTGCTTCCAATGAAATCTCTAAAGACATGGTTTTGGTTGTGGGTATTAGCGGTTGGCATCTGCTGTTATATACGGCTTTATCCTCTGCGCGCCCACATATGGGATCCAACCTATGATCCAGCGACCTTGATGGTTATCTACAACATCAAAAGATCTCTCTTAGAACAGATCCACGCCCAAAACCCCCAAATTCCTGTTAATGTCGCCCAGCACATGGCTCAGGAAAAGTTAAATGAAACCCTCCATAAGAATCCAACTAAAATACAAGAAGCGATCGAAAAAGCCAATCAGCAACTGTTTAAAGATTCCCATAAAGAGGCCAATATCTATCTTCTTGAATCTGACCCTTTTTACTTTTATTACCTAACGCAAAATATTGTCAATACCGGCCGTATGGCACAGAACGTACGTGGAAGCAAATACCTCGATTCGCTCATGACAGCTCCCTATGGTTTTTGGCAACCATTGACCTACCATCCTTATGTAGGATTTTGGCTATACAAATTCATGAAGTTATTTAATCCCAACATTCCCCTTATGGCAGCAGTGGCCTTTACCCCTATTGTTCTTATTGTTTTTGTTTTAGCTGCGTTCTTTTGGGCATGTAAAACTCTTGAGATCTCGGCTCCAGCTTCGTTTGTAGCTAGCCTCTTTTATATGTTAGCGCCCGTCATCCTTAAAAGATCATCCCTGGGTTGGTATCGCACAGACCCTTATAACCTTCTCTTTACTATTCTTCTTATTCCCATTGTCCTAAAGGCCGTTACGAATACAGAATTTAAAAAAGCCTGGAAATATCTTTTCCTTTTCACCCTCACCATCACCGGTTTTGCCGCTATATGGCAAGGCTGGGGATTTATGTTAATTATTAGCTTATGTATGATCGCCACTTGCTTTGCCTATTCTTTTTTCACCAAAGATATCGCTTCAATAAAATATTACATCTTCTTAAGCATTGGTATTGTTGTTGCAACCATCTTAGGGATCTCTCTACTGTTTGGTTTTAACGAATTCTTTATTCTCCTTAAAGAAGCCATGGGAGAGTTCTTAAAGTTTACAGTTAAAAAGTTTAGCCTTTGGCCTAACTTATTCATGGAAGTCGGAGAACTTAAGAAATCCTCTCCACAGGATTTTCTAATTGATTGCGGTGGGCTCCTTTTCCTGCTCAGTGGTATCAGCGGCTTCTTCTACAGCGTATGGCAAATCTTTAAAAAGCGTCAAAAAGAATACACCTTAAGAATCTTGAGTCTTAGTATATTCTTTATTATCTGCGCCTGCATGACAGCTGCCGCCCAACGTTTTTCTATTTTTGCGCTCATTGGCTTGGCTTTGTTCTTAGGGCTGGGGCTTGAGGCCTTCTTTAAATGGTTAACTACTTTTAAAGTGCCGTACCTTCGCAACATCAGTATCGTCATTTTGACATTGTTTGTTGTTATCAATGCTGGAAAGAATATTCGATCCGCATTAACTCCTATTTTTAATTCTGCGTGGGAAAATGCCCTAGTTGATATTAAAAATAAAACCCCCGAAGATAGCATTGTCAATACCTGGTGGCCGCCTGGGCATTTCATTAAGGGTATTGCCCACCGCAAGGTCATGTTTGATGGCGCCACCTTAAGCCAAAGCGCAACTGGATATTGGATGGCTAATATTCTTTTAAGTAATGATGAGAATCAAGCCGCAGGACTGCTTCGAATGCTTAATTTAAGTGGCAATGAAGCTGTAAATTTCTTAACTTCTAAAGGCCTTAAAACCTCAATGGCCGTTGCTGTTCTCTCGACGATCGCTTCTAAAACCAATGAAGAAGCTGGATCATTGCTTTATGCCCTGTTAAACAATAAAAACGATGTCAAAACTCTGATGACCATTATCCGTGGAGGATCTCCCCATAGCTACGTTCTTTTATACAATGAGCTCGTTGAAAAGAATTTAGGTCTTACCTTTATGGGACGATGGAATATCCCTCAGGTTGAAGCTATTAACGCAAACCCCAAACTATTATCCTCCGTGCCTTCATCCAACTCTGCCGCCTATATCGATTTCTTATGGAACTTAGCCGGTGGTCAAAGCCACTACAGCCCTCCTTTTGAAATCCTCAAACAAGATGATAACGCCTTGTATTTTAGTGAGAACTTAGTTATCGATAAATCTACAATGAAAGCAACTATTCTCTCTGCCACCTACGGAAAAGGCGCCCCGATGAGCATTGTCTATCTTAACGGAGGAAAAATCTTCGAAAAAGTCAACACCACAGCTACTTTAAGATACTCTATTGTCCTATACACCCAAGACGGTCAAATGATGGCCCGCCTTATGGATCGAAGCCTAGCTAATTCCCTCTTGATAAAACTGTTCTTTTTTAATGGGGCAGGATTAGAACATTTTAAACCGCTGAGTGCTTCCAGCGATCTGACCGGCAGGACACAGATTAAAGTTTTTGAAGTGCAGTGGAATTAATTCTTAACCTTCTATAAATCACTTAACTTCCCACGCAAACGAACCTTTACTCCTTTAAAAGTATTCGGAGATGTTGTTGCTTCAGGAGTATTTTTATCTTCAACAATTTCTTTATCTTCAGTCGGATTATTAAATTCATCTAAAACCACCCAACGATTTTCTCGTACGGATTTTTCTAATTTGTTGGCTAAATCCTCCTGCCCCATACTTTTTAGCTGGGTAATGATATCTAAAGCTTTTTCTCTCTGATTATCTGAAAAATAAGCTATCCCCAAACCAAAATACACATTGGCTGTTGGAGAAACTTTAATTACATCTTTAAAATAAATAATAGCTCTTTCAGGATTAGCATTCTTGCCGACTAAATGAATCCATCCCAAAGATGCTTTAACATCTGTCATGCCAGGGTTAATCTTTAACGCCCTTTCGAATGTAGCTTGGGCCTTATCCAATCGATTCAAAGAATAATATAACCGCCCTAGCTGTTCTAATGCTTGGGAGTTAGTGGGGTCCTTTTCTACCGCAGTTTTATAATAATAAATCACTTCTTCAACATCTGCCCCCTTGGCTTTAAGAGAAAGACCTATCCCAATATAGGCAGGTGCAAATTGTGGCGCATCTTTAATAATTGACTGATAGATCTCTACAGCGTGATCGTATTGACCTTTATTATAAGCCTCTACAGCAGATTCATAGGAATCACGCAAAGTTACAGCAAAACTTATTGTAGGGGTCAACAAGAAAAGAAAAAACAACAAGAAATAGACTTTAATTCGTTTTAGTATTTGAGGCATCAGCGCGAGTGCCACCTGAGGCAGGGTTAACTGTTTTAGTGGTATTCTTTTTAGAAATGATTATTCTGGCAATTGTCAAAGTCGCTTTAACTTCATCCGAATCGGCTTTCTTGGAACCTAAATTAAACTTCACAACTTTCATCAACTCATCAGAAGTATTAATTAAATGCATGAAGGTAATCACATCTGTTAATTTTCCAGAACAATCCACATCTGCAGAGTATTTCAAATAATTCTTATCTTGTTGATTAACAGGAGGCGATGTTTTAGTCACTACATTAGTTTTACTTGCGGTGACTTCAATCTTTTTTAAGAAGGAAGTAATAATCTCATCTTCTGTTGGTACATTGTCTGTCAAATATGGCTCAATCGCTTGGGTTTCTTTTAAAATTTTATCTTTATAGCTTAAAAAAAGAAGATCCACTTTTATAGCTTTTTCCTCTTTACCGATTTCTTCATCAATCGCTAAAAGACGAGACATAGTTGGCTCTATTAAAAGACGATCAAATAAGGTAACAATAATTACTATTAAAGCGACAACTAGTAATTTCTTACCTAGATCCGAAAGACCTGAAATAAATTTATCAATCACAATAACTCCTTATAAATCATCCTACCACCTGTAAAGCTAATTCGAAAGTTACGACATCTTTTCCACTATCTTTCTTTGTCGCCATAGCTTTACGCGTAACCTTCTGAAAGAAAGAAGAACCGGATAAAATTTTCTCATAGGAATAAACTTGCGACATAGAATCTGAAATTCCCGTGGGTGAAGCTGAAATGCCAGTAATCATCAGCTCCCCACTTTCATCAAAGACAATGCTACTTAAATATATCTGTGGAGGTGTGATTTTATAAAACTCTCGAATAATATCTAAACTAATCATCCGGCTTTGCAAATACTGCCGTACAATCTTTATTTTGTTTAAATGACCTTGAAGATTTTGAACTTCCTGCTTTTGAGAAGCAAATCTTGCTTTTAAATTTTGATTAAGAAAAGCATCTTTAAAATAAATCTTACTCATTATTGTAGCGCCCAACAAAATCAAAATTAAAAGCGATGCAACCACTGTTTTGATCGCTTCTTTACTCTGCCTTTCAACCGTTTTCTTAAGAATCATCTCCTCAGGCATCAAGTTAACTTCACATTTAGCAACAGATACCACAGGCGCAATAACATCTAAAAAAGAATCATCCGCAAAATCTCTCTGTAATTTACTTTTTACTGATCCTGTCTTAATTAAATTAACATAGGAGCTTATACGAACTTCTGACTTTAAACCTTCTTTTAATGCTGGTAATAAATTATTAACCACATCATTGTCAGTAGTAATAACAAAAGAACCAATAGCAGCTTCTCCCTCATCGCTCGTATAGGCTGCTATGGATTTATTTATTTCTTCCAAAATCTTAGTAACAATTTCTTGGCTTTCAATAATTTGTTTAATCCCAATGGGTATGCTGCGAGAAAAAGTCACAGCCCCCTTAGCCACTACCATAAAATTTACAGACTGTAAGGACACATCAATAACACCCAATGGGGCTGATTCTTTTTTTAAATTAAGACCTTTGGAATACAAACGCCCAACACCTTCCGGGACAAAAAGGATCTTATCCGCGCTTAGCGAAGCTTTCTCTAAAATGGTCAGACGATCTTTTATAACATTGCGATGAGCAATCACTAAAAGCACTTTAGTATTATTAGGTGACCCAGGACCTAAATTGAAAAAACCTACAAGAACTTCTTCTCGAGAATACGGCGTATGCCGACTAACCTGCAAATTAATAATTGCTTTAATTTCCTGTGGATCTGAAGAAGGAACTTCGATAATTTTAGAAGTAACAACACTAGCTGGGATTGCACAAATCACCGCAGCCTTACGGTCAAAACCATTAAGAAGCGTTTTAAGCACACCACCTAAGTTGTCCAGTGAAACATCCGACGCAGAAGCTCGAGCCACCTTCTCGACAACACCAGAAGATTTTGCTTGGACAATCTTAATGACAGATTCATTGAGTGAAAAACTTAAATATCTTTTATCGTTACCAAACATACAATTTTCCTAATTTTAAATTTAATTTATTATAATCAAAACTACTCCACCATACCACGCAAAAAATACTTATTTTACCAACGACTCACACTATCATTCCCTCCAATACATAATCTTATTTTCTCTCAAAGAAATTACAGCCCGTATCTTTTTAGAAAATAAACTATGGGCTAATCGAGCTTGAGCCTCTATTGAAAAATAAGAGGATGTGGTCGTCAAAAAATTTTGCTTATTTAATAGATCAATCGCATGAACTTCTGTAGACTCAAGCCTAACTATGGTGGTAATTTCAGTAGCCACATCAAAAGTCTTTAAGAATACATAATCATCTGCAGTAGCTTCAGTTTTGTCTTTCCCCTGACGGACCTCCAAGATTTTCTCTATAAGCGATTCTTCTAAACCTAAAGCGTATAACACTTGCATAGGAGCTGTATTAATATTAACCTTCCCCTCCCCATAAATCGTCACATAATTAATAAGTTTCTCATACATCTCTTTAGTTACGCCTTTAACCAATAATAATTCATCAAGAGTTTCATAATTAGCATCTTTCTTAACATAAGGATATTCCAAATTATTATAGTACTCATCACTAAAGAAGCCGCTCACTTGACTTTGTCCGAATTGTCTCCAATCCAAGATATCTGAAGCTAATTTTTGAGCATGATCAGACTTAAATAATAGAACCTTTTCAATTAATCTCGTAAGAATTGAAACATTAGTCGTATTAAGATTAATCTTTCTTTCCTCATCTACCACCCCAAAGATTTCTCCTTGGTCTGGCAATGTATAACTTATAGAAGCAGTGTCTCCCGCCAACACAAACTGTGAAAATATATTAGGATTATTATGCAAATTCATTTTAATACCCACAGTATATTGGCTCGAGCTATTGAATTGACTGCCGATATAACTATCAGAGTATTTAACTGCCGCTTCTAATAAATATCTTATGCGGCTTCTTTGATCTAGCTTCTCAAGTAAAACGATTTTCTGACGAATACCAGCCGCAAGTCCAACTACCAAAACAGTAAGAAACCCTAAAACCCATACGGTAAAAATTAGAACGAATGCTTTGCGTCTATTTAAAATCATACCTTAAATTCCATTGGCTGAAAAAGTATCCCGCGGCCAAAAAAGGGCATTATCAACCTCTTACAAGTAACGACAAATAACGTTTAAGCTGGTGCTTTCCACTATCATCGCTGAAATAAACCTCCACCATAACACCCAAAGGTATCCCCTCACCGATCTCAGACTTTAACAACAACCCTTTATCTGAAGCAATTTCATAATGAAAATCTAATTCATCAATGCCAAGAACTTCAGGATTTTCTTGTTGCGCCCATTTTCGCTTAATAGCTTGCGCATAATTAGCTTGTCGACGAAAAACAGTATGCTCTACTGGATCAAAACGATATTGAACAGCACCAATTTGACTAATAAATCCTTCTTGAGACCTTGAGGACTTAGAATCAGCCTTAGTCATCACAACCGCTGGAAAAGAAAACAATATATCCGTTCCTTTAAAAGGGATTCCTGAAATAATAGGAACAGACCTTAAATCCTCCCCCATTTTATCTAAAAAGATAGCTACTTCGGCTTCTCTATTAAGACGCTGAGCTTTGGCCCATAATTTTATACCATTACTCAACGCTTGAAAAACAGCTATACCAACAATAGCAATTAAAGTTGAAACCAATAAAACTTCAATTAAGGTAAAAGCTTTCGATTTTAATTTCATAGAGTAGTTAACAGGCTCTGCCTAGATGGTTTCCCGAGGCGTTTACCATCATGCCAGGATAACGCAACATTTAAACGATATACATAATCCATCCCTGACACAGGAGAGGTTTCAATAGCATAATTAAAATCAATCCATTTATGATTAACCTCAACAGTTTCAGTCGTCGCTCCCCGATCAAAGAAAACACCTTGGTTTTCTCGATAAGAACGGCTAACATCGGCAATCTTACTTTCAATCATCTGGGAAGCATATAGACGACAAGTTAAATAGGAGAGATAATCTACACACGAAAAGAAACTTTTATAAATCATAACGATCCCAGATGAAAGAATCATCAAGGCCACCATGATTTCTATAAACGTAAACCCTTTTCTTTTATAGCCAATTATTGATTGTCTTTGAGAACCCATCTTTACCTTTAGAGGAAAGATCGTAATCGGAGCGATGTTCACCAGGAGATACATAGACATACGACCGTCCCCAAGGATCAATTGGTTCTTTTTCCAAATAGGGACCATTCCATTCCTGAGCAACAGGATTAGTTGTTGGTTTAACTCGCAGAGCACTTAAACCTTGTTCAGTAGTTGGAAACGTACCATTATCTAACTCATATAATTTTAACGCTGTTGGAATATTAGCATCGATATCACTCTTGGCAATTTTAACTTTAGCTTGGTCACCACGGCCGGCTAAACGTGGAATAATCATCGCAGACAAAGCCCCAATAATAATGACCACAAGCATAATTTCTACCAGTGTAAAACCCCATCTAGATTTATTATGCATATCTCCCCCTGTCTTTCTTTACAAAAATTGCATCATATATTGAAACCATTTTTCCTGCAACTTCTTCATAGAATCAATACTTGGATAATAAGCGTTCTTTAAAGAATCTTCGAAACTTTTGCCATCCCGCAAGTTACGACACAAATTAATAAACCCTTCTTTCCCATAAGTTTTAACCAAAAAGTCGACAATGTAAAGACTTTCCGCATAAAATATTGAAGCATACCTTACATTAATTTGTACGTTAGGATTTGAACTCTCAAGAAGTAATAAAGGAATACTCTGCCCGCTTTCTATCAAATGCGCCAGAATTGTTCTGTGATTCTGATCATCCCTTTCTTCTTCTAACTGAGCCACACCTTCATCAAGCCATGAAGGAATATACCGACGAGATCCTATAAAGTCATGTAAAATCAAATGCCCAATCTCATGTGGCAAGGTCGTCTTTAGAAAATCTTCCTGTCCTTGAAACGTAATAATCATTCGTAAATTCACTGAAGCCAAATGACTTATTGAGAAACCTTTAGACCATCCAGATTGACCTGTAGTCTTTGTATATTCTTCTTGAGAAGAAAAATAGACAATCGGCACCCGTTGATCCCAAGTCCAGAAATTTTGATAACGCTCATAACCCAATCGCTCTGCTATTGTTGAATAGTATTCTTCAGCCTTATTCAAAACTTCTCTTGAAGAGCTACCTGCTGTCTCATGTTTAAAATACACTTTAAAATGATTGCCATTGAACGATTAAACGGAATCAACAACAAAATCGAAAATCGCGAGAATAAGATGTTCAAAGAACTTTTGATTGCGAATTATCCTATTAAGGAGCTTTTTAATGGACGAACCAATTGAAATAAAAATCGATAACAAAGAGCTTAATCAAGTACTTGATAAGCTCTTTGAAAAAACAACTGATTTAAAGCCGTTGATGAAAAGTATTGCAGGAACAATGGCGGATGCTGTTGAGGAAAACTTCAAACATGAAGGACGACCTGAATGGGCGAAGTTAAAAGATTCTACAATAAAATTAAGAACACAAAAAGGATACTGGCCCGGAAAGATTTTACAAATGCG
>JBAXBI010000018.1:0-11919 GCA_037142055.1 Candidatus Omnitrophota bacterium
ACACTTAGAGAACAGGCTTTTGACCTTAGCCCATTATGATGTTCTAACAACGTTTCCTAATCGAGCGCTCTTTTTTGAGCGGGCGAGCGTCGGTCTTTCTTACGCAAGGCGAAGTGATACCTCATGTGCAATTCTTTTTGTTGATCTAGATCATTTTAAAGTTATTAATGATACGTTGGGACATTCTGTCGGAGATGAGCTTCTTAAGGATACTGCTGTCAAGCTTGCTGATTGCGTTCGAGAGATGGATACTATTGCTCGTTTAGGTGGAGATGAATTTATTGTCTTCTTAAACGGTCTTGAGGATGCTCAGAGTGCTCAGCATATTGCCGAACGTATTCGGGAGAAATTTAACAGTTCTCGTCAGGTATTAGGTAATGATCTATTTGTAACTGCGTCTGTTGGTATCGCCACCTTCCCTAATGATGGAGCGAATTTGGAAGATCTTCTTAAGAATGCGGATACAGCAATGTATGCAGCTAAAGAAGGTGGGCGCAATACGTATTGTTTTTTTGATGGAGAGATGAATCAGAAAGCAGTATCAAGAATGCAAATCGAAAGAGGCTTGCGTGATGCAGTAGGAAAGGGAGAGTTTAAACTCTTTTATCAGCCAATCATTGGCGTAAAAGATGGGAGGGTGAGGGGGTTCGAGGCTCTTTTACGTTGGTTTAGAAGTGATGGTGTTTTAGTATACCCCAATGATTTTATTTGTGTTGCTGAAGAAACGGGTCTTATTGTTTCAATTGGGGAATGGGTTATAAACGAAGCTTGTCGTTTCGGTAAGAAACTGCAGACGTTGGGTTTTGAAGAGTTAGTGATGTCAGTTAATATTTCAGTAGTTCAATTAAGACGTAGGGCTATTATTGATACTATTCGTAATGCTTTGTTTGAAAGCGGCCTACCCCCAGAATCCTTAGAGATTGAAGTTACAGAGAGCATTCTCATTGGTTCTTTTGATTCCTCAATCGAGATTCTTAAAGAGATCCGTGCTATGGGGGTGCGTATTTCACTTGATGATTTTGGAACAGGGTATGCTTCTTTAAGTCATCTTCAAAGGCTGCCTATTGCTAATTTAAAAATAGATCGTCTTTTTATTAGAGAACTTATGGATCACGAAGGTGTCGAAACTGCTATGACATCAACTATTATTGAACTTGCCCATAACCTTAAACTGAGCGTTGTTGCCGAAGGTGTAGAGCATGATGCTCAACTTAAGCGTCTTTCCGAAGAACAGTGTGATTATTTTCAAGGATTCCTTTACGGCAAACCTATGCCAGAAGATAAGGCTATTAGTTTCCTTGAAGACAACAGTTCATAATTTCTTTTTTGGTAGCGTTTTCCTAAGAAGGGCCTTTTGCTATTGACATTTTTGATGTCACGGCAGAAGGAATGAAATGTGATATATTTTAATAGATAGAGGTGGAAGGCTGCTGATGGTTATAAGTGTCATTGGGTGGTAATAGGCTTAAAGTGATTAAATGTCATATATAATTTAAAATTAACCCGCCCAAGAACCCTTACCATCAAACTTCCGCAATTTTTGTTTAATACCAAAGGAATTCTTTGTATAATCAAAAATTAAGGAAGGGCTCTGCCCAATAAGGCATCGGGGAAAAATGAAAAAAGTCAGTGGGGATAAAAAAGCTTCAACGCTTGTAGAGGTGCTCATCAGCATCGCGATTGTCCTTATTTTTCTTGTTGCTGCTGTTAATACGATTTTTAATGCCCAATTCTTAACGTCGTACTCGAAACATCGATTACAGGCTATGTATGTGGCCCAGCGGATTATTGAGCAGGAACGCAGACTTACCTTTGGGAATATTGTTTCACAAGCCTCTACGGCCTGGACCTTGGATACCAATGGAACCTATAATACGACGGCGGATGATTTCTTGGGCAATGCTATTATCACCGTGATCAGTTGGGATGCTTATCGCAAGCAGGTGCAGGTTCAAGTGAACTGGCAGGAAAGGATTTTGGCAGGGAAGGTTACTATGAGGGAGTATTATGCGACCATTATAGCTAACGACCCACTGTCAAATTAAATGTAGATCAAGAATATGAATAATAAATCTTATACCATGGTTGAGCTTCTAATCACAATTACCATTACGCTTATTTTAATGATGGTTGTATTTAATTTCTTTAATTTAAGCAAACTTGTTTATTCCTATGGTTTAGCCGGACAAATGCTGCAAGATGGGGACAATATTGTTATAAATAAAATTATCGGTGGCAAAACAGAGCCTGGAGGGATATATCGTCTTGCGCAGTCAGCTTCCTATTGTATTGGGACCCAGTCAGGGGCAACTTCCACTTGTTCAACGCAGTTTAGTCCAACTTGTAACACTACGACAACCGGGGAGCTACACTTTTGCGGTTATCCTGATTATATTGAAAGATCCGTTCGATTGGATGCCACGGCGACCCAATTGATTTATCACCATCCGGTTTCTCCTAGCAATAATAATAATTGTTCGGTGGTGTTCTATAACGCTAGTAGTTATAACGTGTGTGATGAAGTCGTTTACACGGCCCCTAAAGGCGCGACAATAACATTGCGTTTTTGGATTCCGGCAGTAGCTAATTATCCTGCAGCCGTGGTAGGTATAGATGCTGCTTTAATCCAAAGTGTTTTTGGTAGATCGGTGACAGGTTCTTCGACGACAATTGTTAATTTGAGGAATCATCCATGAGAATACTTCATCATAAAAATGGATTCGCTTTGGCTTTCTCGATGATCTTCTTTTTTTTGATTATCTCTTTTGTAGGGGCTTTCATTTTAGTGGCCAATCATGGGTTAACGATTGCTAAGAAATCTTCGGATATTAAAAAGGCTTATTATGCAGCTGATGCAGGGCTTGCGGATGCTCTTATTCAATTAAGAGCCTATGCGTCTCTTCCCACAGCATTTAATGTAAACAATTCAAATTATCTTTTAGGTGGTAGCCAGACGGCCAGTTACTCTGTTGCAGCAGTAAGTAATAATGCAACTTGGCCTACGTTCACGTTAACTTCTAAAGGCATTTTTAACGGAGCGTCTAAAACCTTAGTATTGACGGTTCAACAAACAGCGGTTTCTACCTTTGCTTATTTAAGTAATACGGAAATTCATCCTACGTGGGGAGCTTTGTGGTGGATTACAGGGATGACTACCGTCGGTCCGGTGCGCACCAATGGGGCGTTGAATATCTGGGGGAATCCTATTTACAATGGGACTGTTGTTCAAGGAGGGGCCGCGGTTAATTATTATAATGGGGGGCCGCCAAAAGATAATCCGAATTTCGTTAATGGATTTGCCCTAAATGCTCCAACTGTCGCGTTTCCTGCAACGACTATGTTAAACAGTGTCTCTTCGGCTGCATCGTCAGGGGGTATATTCTTAACTGGTAATAGTACAGTTATCTTTAATTCTAACGGAACAATTAATGTCACTAATACTGCGAAAGGCTGGTCGAATAAGAACATGTCCCTGCCATCGAACGGAGTTATTTATGTTCAAACGGGTACTGTGACGGTCCAAGGAACTATTAAAGGCCAGGCCACGGTTGCCAGCGATAGTCAGGTGTATATCAGTGGGAGCTTGTCGTACAATACGAATCCCAGAACCAATCCTACCAGCACCGATATGTTGGGTTTGGTTTCTAAGAATGATATTACCGTATTGGCCAATAGCGCCCCGTCTAATCTTGAATTAGATGCGGCCATGGTGGCTATCAATGGGGCTTTTCAAGTTGATCAGTGGTGGCTTTCGGGCAAAGGTAATATGATTCAATACGGAAGTTTGGTGAATAATTATTGTGGGCCGACAGGGCAGTTTGATCCAGGTACAGGAGTCTTATATGGAGGGTATAATCAATTGCAGTATTATGATCCAAGATTACTGACTACGATTCCACCTGGATTCCCACCGGCGGTTGATTCAACCGGGCGAGATGTGTATGTGAAGATTAGTTTTAAAGAACTCTAGGAGTAGACGATGAGTAAAAGAAGAGGGTCGCCGACAAAATGGATTATTGTAATATTCTTTAGTATTGGGATTTTTCTTTATTGGCGGCAGCTAGACCAGAGAACTGCTTCACCGATTTCCGAGCAGTCTTTAAGAGTGGCTTCACCAGAAACTAATCTGCAGCAGCCAGTATCTGTTGAGATTTCCCAAGGAAGGGAAATATTAACAAATCCTTCGGTTGAGAATGTTGCTATAGTCACAGAGAATGTTTCTAAACAAGAAGAGTCATCCTCTTTAAGTCCAGTTAATCAAAGTTCGCTTAATCAGGGACAGAGCCCTACGGGGTCTGTTGATAGTGGTCTCTCGAAACCACCTGTAGTCGAATTTATTCCGACAGATGAACAAGCTTTAGTTGCCATTAATCTTCAAAATCAGCAGCGCCAGCAATTAAGCCAAGTTTTAATAGACCGTCAAAATCGAATTCAACAGGTTCATGACGCTATTAAAGCTGAACAAGCGCAGGACTCAGCCGATGGGCAGGTTAAGCCGTTTGTAGCCCCTAAATTGGTAGCTCCTGAGGAAGTCATGCGAAAAGTAAAATCCCATGAAGCAGTTGTTCATTAATTAATGTTTAAGCGTTTTTATGTTGCTATTAAGTGTTATTGCGAAGGATCAAAGGCAATGACACGTTTGGACGTGGACGTTTATTTTAAAGTTTTAACGTCGATATTAATAATTTAAACGGACAGCTTGATTGGATAAGGGCCATTAATACTTCAATTAAAGCTGGCTAAGTATTATTACTAATTGATATAATTACAGTTTCCTGTTTAAAATAAGCACCTATTTCAACTAAAAGGATTGATATGATAAAAAACAAACAGAAACAAGACACCTCTTGGGTGTTTGCACATAAAGGGATGACTGCAGAGGACATCGCGACATCCTTTAAGGTCAATAGACAATATACATTGGCTAAGGACCAGTATTCAGCAACTACTAATGATAATTTTCTGGCCCTTTCATTGGCTATACGAGATCGTATTATAGAGCGTTGGATGGAAACTCAGCAGCATTACCATAAGGGAAATGTTAAGCGAGTTTATTATTTGTCGATGGAATTCTTAATTGGGCGTTTGATGGGGAATTATATGTATTCTTTGGGATTGGAAGATGCCTGTGCTAAAGCTGTAGAAGAATTGGGGATGAATCTAGAAGAATTACGTGAGCAAGAGCTTGATGCTGGTTTAGGCAACGGTGGTTTAGGAAGATTGGCCGCATGTTTCTTGGATTCTATGGCAACCTTAGGTATTCCAGCTCATGGCTATGGCATTCGTTTTGATTACGGTATCTTTCACCAAAAAATTCAAGATGGTTTTCAAAAAGAACTTCCTGATGAATGGTTAAAGAATGAAAGTCCATGGCAGTTTGCTCGTCCAGAATATTCTGTTAAGGTCCGTTTTGGTGGAAGGGTGAATGCTCATCAAAATAGCGATGGTACAGTGACCTTTGAATGGAAGGATACTCAAGATGTTTTAGCTCTTCCTTATGATTTCCCAATTCCAGGTTATAAGAATGATGTTGTCAACACCTTGCGTCTTTGGTCTGCTAAAAGCAGTGAAGATTTCGATTTCGAGTATTTTAAACACGGCGATTATGAACGCGCTGTTGAGCAGAAAATTTCTTCAGAAGTGATCTCCAAGGTGCTTTATCCCTCTGATGATTTTTCACGAGGCAAGGAGCTTAGATTAAAACAAGAATATTTCATGATAGCCGCCAGCATCAATGACATTATTCGACGATTTAAATCAGAAAACAATGATTTAAGAAATTTGCCTGAACATGCCGTGATTCAGCTGAATGACACTCATCCGTGTTTGGCTATTGCAGAGCTGATGCGTATTTTGTTGGATGATTATGCTTTTAGTTGGGCCCAGGCGTGGGAGGTAACTAAAAAGATGTTTGCTTATACCAACCATACCTTGATGCCTGAAGCCTTAGAAGCCTGGAGTGTGGATCTTTTAGGAAAACTTCTACCAAGGCATCTACAGATCATTTATGAAATTAACGCTATTTTCTTAGATGAGGTATCTTTACGCTATCCTGGCGACGTTGCTCGGTTGGTTAGAATGTCTATTATTGAAGAAGGGGAGCCTAAACGGGTGAGGATGGCGTATTTAGCTATTGTCGCTAGTTTCTCTATTAATGGGGTGTCTGAATTGCATTCCCAGCTGCTTAAGACGAACCTGCTTAAAGATTTCTATCAGTTTTATCCAGAGAAGTTTAATAACAAAACCAATGGGATTACTTTTAGACGATGGCTTTTGAAATCTAACCCATCATTATCAGCGTTGATCACTAAAGCGATTGGCAACGGATGGGTTTCTGACGCAGATCAACTAGAAAAATTATTGCCTTTTAAAGAAGATGCTTCTTTTCGCAAACAATGGCAAATCGTTAAGCAAGCGAATAAACAGGTTCTGGCTCGGTATATTCAAAAGGCGAATGATATTATCGTAGATCCTCAGTCGATATTTGATATTCAAGTCAAACGCATTCACGAGTATAAACGTCAAACGTTGTTTGCTTTTTATATTATTTCTCATTATTTAAAGTTAAAGAATGATCCTAATAAGTCTTTTGTTCAAAGGACTTTTATTATGGGAGGCAAGGCTGCCCCATCGTATGGCATGGCTAAGCTTACGATAAAATTGTTTAATAGCATGGCGGATGTAATTAATCGTGATCCGTCAGTAGCTGATAAAATGAAGTTGGTGTTTTTAGAGAATTATCGGGTGTCCTTGGCGGAGAAAGTTTTTCCTGCCAGCGATCTTTCTGAACAGATCTCAACCGCAGGGACGGAAGCTTCAGGCACCGGCAATATGAAGTTTATGGTCAATGGGGCTTTAACGATTGGGACCTACGACGGAGCTAATATTGAAATGGCTCAGCGTTTAGGCGAAGACAATATGTTTATTTTTGGTCTTAGAGCTGATGAAGTTGAACGTTTAAAGGCTCAAGGATACTCATCTCGAGAGGTTATTGAAAGGACTCCTGAGTTAAAGGCAGTTCTTCAATTAATTTCCAGTAATTTCTTTTCTCAATTTCAGCCAGGATTGTTTGATCCTATTGTCAGTGCAATCTACAACTCAGATACGTATATGGTCTGTGCTGATTTTGAATCGTATTGTCGCACACACGATCTGGTGGATCAATCCTTTGTGGATAAGACCCAGTGGACTAAAAAATCAATTCATAATACTGCGAAATCTGGTTATTTCTCCAGTGACCGTACTATTCGTGAATATGCACAGGATATTTGGTTTAATAAAGCTCGACAGTAAAACTCTGTTTAGATATTTAAATAGTTGGAATGTGAGTATTCGCATAACATGTGACATTGGTCACAGACAAAAGAATAATCATTTTGTATGATGCCTTAATACATAAGCTACAAGATATTTAAGAATAAGTAATTATTATCAATGGGGGTTTAAAGCATGTCGAGTATCGTCATGGTGGGGTTAAATCATAGGACCTCACCCATTGAAGTTCGAGAAAAGTTTTATTTCCTTCCCTCTGAAAAAGAAATCCTTCTTAGTGAATTAAAAAGCAATCCCAAAGTAGTTGAAGCATTTATTCTTTCCACTTGTAACCGTACAGAAATTTATGCGGTTATGATCGAAGCGACCCCCGATGTCCTTTTAGAGGCCATTTTTAATATTAAGAAAATTAATGGTAGTATTGCCGATTTTAAAGAATATTTTTATTTTCATATAGATAAAGAAGCGGTGCGTCATCTTTTGAGTGTTTCTGCTGGATTGGATTCTTTAGTTTTGGGTGAAAAACAAATTTTAGCCCAAATCAAAGAAGCTTTTAGTTTGGCAACCAGCAAAATCATGATGGGTCGCAGCTTTAACATTTTATCCAATTTTGTTCTTCAAACAGGGCGGAAGGCCAGACGTGAAACTCAGATTGATTTTGGAGGAGTTTCAGTCAGTGGCGCTGCTGTGGCCATGGCACAGAGCGTTTGGGGAACGTTAGAGAATAAGACAGTGTTGATTTTAGGAAGCGGCAAGATGAGTACGCTGGCCCTGCAGCATCTGAAAGCAAAAGGGGTTGGTCGTATTTTTGTGATGAACCGTACGATGTCCAAGGCTGAGGAATTGGCCAGTGCTTCTGGCGCTGAGGCCGTGGCGTTTTGGGATATTAATCAAGTCTTACAGCAGACGGATGTGTGCATTTGTTCAACCGGCTGTCCTCACTATTTAGTCGATAAAGATTTAGTGGAATCCGTAATGAGTCACAGACCTAATCGTCAGCTGGTTTTTGTGGATATTTCTGTTCCTCGAAATATTAATCCCACAGTTTCAGAGGTTGAGGCTGTGTCTATATTTACAGTGGATGATTTAGATCGAGTTGTAGGGGATAACATTAAAAAACGACTTATGTGCGTTGGTGCTGTTGAGAAAATCGTTGAGGATAAGTTGGAGGAGTTTTATTCTTCTCTATATAAGACGTCCAAACCCCAGTTTTTAAATATTTAAGGACTAATCAATAATCGTGGAGAGTGTATGAAAACAAATCATTTAACAAAACTAGCAGTGGTTGTTTCTGTATTAATGTGGAGTGTCCCAGCACTTGCAAGTATGGCTCAAATTAAAGTCTACAAAGAAGCTTTTACAGATGCAAAACCGAAATGTGTAGGTTGCCATGTTGATGCAATGCCCAAAAAAGATGGTGATCATGAGTTGAATGCTTATGGTAAAGCTGTTGCAGATGCAGCTGGTAAGGACGCCAAGCCAACAGTAGATACATATAAGAAGGTAGGCAGTATTGAAGATTTCGCTAAAAGTGGAAAATAACAGGAGATTATTCATGAAAAGCAAAAGTTTAAAGTTTTTTATTTTTTCAGTAGTGTTTTTAGGAGTAGGCACCTTTTCAATTCCCGCTGGGGCTAATATGAAAATTCTCAAGGCCTATAAGGAAGCTTTTCCGGATGCTTCGATTAAATGTATTGGTTGTCATGTGGATGCTATGCCTAAAAAGGGTGGCGATCATGAGAATAATGATTATGGTAAGGCCATAAAAGCCGCGGCAGCTGGGGCGGATGTTACAGCGGATACAATTAAAACGTTAGGTAAGGCGGAAGATTTTAAGAAATAAAGCCAAAAAAACAAATTAGGAGGCTTCTATGAAATTAAGAATGGGAATGTTGCATCAGGTGTTGTTGGCGGCGATGGTGGTCTTTATAGGCTGCGTTGCTTATGCTCCAACAGCAAGAGCTGAGGTAAAGTTACAAGAGCTCTTAAAGAAGGCCAAGTATGTTGGAACAGATACTTGCGCTACTTGTCATGACAAGGAGTTTAAAGCGTATAAACTTTCCACCCACGCACGTATCAACATTAAAGATGATACGACTGGTGCGGAAGGATGCGAAACATGTCATGGCCCAGGCAGTATCCATGCGGATGCTGGTGGTGGCAAAGGGGTAGGTATCATTAACCCTAAGAAGAATCCAGATACATGTTTTGCCTGTCATACTGATAAAAAGATACAATTCCGTTTACCTTATCATCATCCAGTTCTTGAGGGGAAGATGAGCTGCACGGATTGCCATGATGCTCATGGTATGGATGTTAGACCTTGGACAGCAACTTCTGAAAAAGGCGTTAATGAGGCTTGTTTTAAGTGTCATACGGATAAACGTGGACCCTTCACATTCCCACATGATGCAATGAAAGAAGGTTGTACAACTTGTCATCAGGTGCATGGTTCGGTTAATGATAAGATGTTGTTGGCTCGAGATGTGAGTCTCTGTTTGAAATGCCATGCTTTTCGAAATTTTGCTGATGGTCATAATGATGATTTTGCGAGAGCTGGAGCTTGTTGGGCAGCTGGATGTCATCAGCAGATTCACGGGTCTAATTTTTATCCAAGGTATACTTATTAAAAAGAGAGGAATAAAATATGAAAAGTTTCCGATTGTTACTCTCAATAATATTAGCAGTTTATATGACAGGAATGGGATGTTTAGTTAATGCTCAGGAAGCAAATACCTCTGCTATTAACGTTACCATTGCACCTGTGCAATATGCTAGTGTTAATGGAGATGTGGGCAAATTCAGAGCGCTTAATTGGATGAAAGATGGGGGAGATGCTGGGATTTCTGACATCACCTTTCTTAAACAGATCAATAAGGACACTACCTTGGAAGCTCAAGGCAGTGCTTTCTTAAAAACAGATAATAACAAGGGGTATATGCTTCTTAAAAAGGGAGATCTTGCCTTTTTAAAAATTGATTACAATGCGTATAGAAAATATTTTGATGGGACTGGGGGTGTCTATCCCAATGAAATTATTTCTGGAGCTGGACATACTGACTACGGAAAAATCCCAAGTCAGTATCAAGGAGCTAAGCCTAATAGCCCGGATCTGCAGATGGATGTTAGCTTCTTTAAATTAGAAGCTGGTTTAGGTCCTGTTAGCGATCCTTTCTTTGATGTGGCTTATGAACATAATTCAAAAGATGGAAACAAGTCGCTTTTACAGTGGGCACCTTTGTATCCTTCTATAGGCGCTACTCCTCAAACGAATTCAGCTTCCTATAAGAAGATTGCACCAGCTTGGGCATCAATTAATAATTATACAGATACGATTACTTTAAAAGAAAAGAAGGATTTTGCTGGGATTACTTTTAAGGCAGATCAGCATGTTGAGGTTGATTATAATCACAGTAAAACCTATATGCAGTATTTGAATTTTCCTAATACAGTAGGTACAACGTATCAAAATCAACTTAATACAGTTGATGATAGCCCCAATGCTAAGCTATTTGGTTCTGGGGTTAGAGCTGAGAAATGGATGTTAAATGATAAAACCTTTACAGCCTTAGGGTATCATTTCAGTCATATCAATGCGACTGATGTTATGCAGAGGATGGCTTATAGCTCTACTTCTCTTGGGGGGGTGCTAACGGCACGGCCTACCAGTTCTAGTTCTAGCGGGTTGAGTCATTCTAAATCCTCATAGGATAGTCATGTTCGGGTAGGGAATGTTAATTCTGAATTAACCCCTAACATAACGTTAGTGGCGGATACCAGATATGAACATAGTGGGGCTTCTGGGGATGCGTTGTATTATACTAATACTGGAACTAAAGGCTATGGCGCCATGGAGAATCAAAAGGATAATGTTGGCGAACATGTGGCCTTGCGTTATTCAGGTATTAAACATACTACTCTCTATACGGAAGTTGAATTTAAACAGGGAAGAAATACAGTCAATGATGTTTATATGAATTCTACCTCTTCTGAGTTCTTAAGTCGGCTTAATAGAACTCAAAATGCATCTTGGACTGCTGGTGGTAGAATCGTTCCTAACAGATTCCTTACTTTTACAACACAGGTAAAAGCACATAATAATGTAGATAATTATGATAACATAAAGGATACATTATCGGGCACAACAGGAAGGATTCTTCTTTATAATTATATAAGGAATAAAGGAGTTGATGAAACTTCTACCTTAACCTGGAAACCGTATCGTTGGATTCAGAATTCTTTTAGGTATCAGTTATCTAATACTGTTTATAATTTGTACGCTAAAGTTCCTTCTAGCTCGAGTCTTGATTATAATAAGAGTAAGCAATTTATGGGGCAGTATACCTATGAGATTACGGTACAGCCTATAGATCCTGTGATATTGATGCTTTCGTATACACACGCACAGAGCTATATTAGAACTTATTTAGCATCAAATCCTGACAGTGCTAATTATAATGACACTCCTTATATTCCACCTTTTAATTCGGGATATAACAGTTGGTTCTTTTCATCAAGTTATTCACCAACTGATAATCTAACGTTTATTAATACTGCAAGTTATACACTTTCATCAAATTATAACAATGTTACAAACAGCATTCCTTTTGGTTCATCATTTAAGGAGCTGAATCTTGGTTTTGGACT
>JBAXBI010000019.1:0-11835 GCA_037142055.1 Candidatus Omnitrophota bacterium
GGCTAACAATCCATTCCGCTCCCTTTTTATAGCCCCAAAGCTCGGCGCAAGCCATATAGAAAATGCGCCAATAATGCCACCATTTAATATAATCTTTCGGGCCATAGGTTGTTTTTAAGATTGGCATAATCTTTTCTTTATTAGAATCCATATTCTCAAGCCATGCTTCTGACGTTTTTGCGTAATGAACTCCAGGAACACACCAATGTCGTTCAATTCTTAAATGCTCTTGAAAATACAAAGGAAGACTATCGGAAGGCATAATCCCACCAGTAAAGAAATATCGACCGATAAAGTCCCCCTCATCTTGCGCGTCGTAAAAGTAGGCATACTGCCGATGCGTAAAGATATGGAAGAACAATTTCCCGTCCTTTTTAAGAAAACCAGAAATCTTCTTAAACAGCTCTTGCCAATTACGCATATGCTCAAACATCTCTACACTTACAACACGATCGAAGGTGTCGGATATCTCAAACACATTCATATCACAGGTAATAATCTTTAAATTCTTTAACCCTCGCTTTTGAGCCTGTTCGTCAATAAAAGCTTTCTGAGTCTTGGAATTTGACACCCCTGTTATCTGTGCATTGGGAAACATTGTTGCCATAAATAAAGACAAGCTTCCCCACCCGCAACCAAGCTCTAAAATACGCTGACCGTCCTGAAGCTCTGCCCGTTTGCAAGTGATGGCCAACATATCATCTTCCGCTTGATCCAAGATTTCTGTATCAAGTGCGTAATAACATGAACTGTATTTAAGATTCTTCCCTAAACACATCTGAAAGAAATCTGTGGGCAATTCGTAGTGCTGCTCGTTGGCATCCTTGGTGTTAACAGCTATAGGAGCCTTTCTCATATCCTCGATAAGCTTGGTCTTGCGCTTCTGTACGGCCTCAAGGCCACCTTTTGATTCATCAAGCAATTTCTGACGTAAAAGCTGCCTCATACCAAAGCGGATAATAGCATCCGGTAGAAGCCCACGCTCAAGCAAGCCTTTAGATAATGGAACAAGAAATTTCATAGTTTTCTCCTCGGTAAAGGAACAAACGAACTGGTTGTCTGCTGATACTGTCGATACTCTGGCCCCTTACTTCTTAACGCTTGAGCCTCCGCCAACGGGACTCCGCTGACATGCATTAAAAAATAATACATCAACGCAGGCAGAATAACAACACTTCCCCCATAAGGGGCGGATAAAGCCATTAAGAAGTAGGCCACCCACATCAACCACTCAAAGTAATAATTGGGATGTCTTGAATAATTCCAAAGCCCGCTCTGGCATGTCCGACCCTTATTAGATGGATTGACTTTAAAACGCTTTAATTGATCGTCAGCAATAGACTCGCCAATAAAACCAATGCCCCAAATAATAACCGCAACGTATTCAAGGATTGAAAAATGTGTCGATGGATTTAAACAAATAACTAAATACCCCCAAGATAGAATAACATCCAATAGTCCTTGAAACTGAAACATGAGAAAAAACTTTAAATCCTGATGAGTTTTCCAGTCGGCACGAATCTTGGCGTAACGGCTGTCTTCTTTATTTTCTTTAATCAATCGTAGGATAAGAAGACCCCCCAAACGCACCGCCCATAAGGCCACCAGAGATAAAATTAATACCTTGCGTGGAGTTATCGGCCCCGTCTGATTGGAGTAGACCCAAGCACAAATCAAAAGCCCAAAGGTCCAACCTATATCTACATAAGAAGCATTCTTGGTTTTGACCTGTATGACCCACAAGACCAGCATCCATACAGCAACCAAACTCCACGCTGTCAATAATAAATGAATCATCACTTAAGCCTTCTTTCTTAGAATAACCTCTTGAATACCTTGCCCTTCTTTAAGAATAATAAATTGAAGAAAAACATAGAAGGCAGTGGCAATACTCCCTAAACAAATAAAAGCCGTCACCCACATAACACTTCTTAAAACGTTTGCTTCCTTATAAATCGCCCAGGCAGAAATAATTGCAATATTAAAATAGAAATCCACCAAGGTAGTCCAAAACCAGGGTTCTTTAAGTACAGGCTCTGGAAGATGAAACATATCACTTTTCATCGACGTAACAGTCACCAAATAAATCATAAATAGTGCCATCCCCAGGAATAAAAACTTTACATACCTCATACGTCCTCCTTGATTTAGGCAATCCGTTTGCCAAAACGTTTGATACTAAAGAAAATGACAAAGGCGGCCATTAACAATAACGGCCACACCTGAGCAATCAAATCCCCAAAGCCCATCCCTTTAAGAATGATTCCCCTCACGATTTTAACAAAGTAGGTTAAAGGAATGAAATACCCAATATGATGCACCACAACCGGCATCGCTTCTCGTGGAAAAATAAAACCAGATAACAAAATGGAGGGCATCGCAAAGAACATAACTATTTGAGAGGCCTGTTGCTGGTTATCCGCCACGGTCGATGCCCAAAGCCCAAGCCCTAAACAAACAATCAAGAATACGAGCGTTAGACAAAATAGGGTGAAAATATTCCCACGAATAGGAACTTGAAACATGAAATACATCGCTGTGACAATGCTGGCTGCTATCAGGATACCGATAATAATGTAAGGAATAATTTTACCTAAGATCAATTCATAAGGTTTAATGGGCGTCACCAAAAGCTGTTCGATATTCCCCCGCTCTTTCTCGCGTACTATAGCCGTTGCTGTAATCATCGGCACCATCAACTGCAAGACAAGACCAATTAAACCCGGAAGCATAAAGAACGTACTTTTTAAATCTGGGTTATACCAAAGCCTTGGCTGAAAAGTAATCGGCATCACTGGAACTTGAATTAACCTCTCCGACTGTAGGAAGGCACTGACAATCGCTTGGGAAGAATTTAACGCTACATTCGCCGGTGTTGAATCGCTTCCATCAATGATCATTTGCAGTTCGCTTCCCTTTTTCTTTAGGATATCAGCGGTAAATTTAGGCGGAATAATCAACACCGCTTGCGCACGCCCTTTATTCAGTCCTGCTGAAACATCCTGCAGGGAAAATGATTTCTTCTCAACAACAAAATAATCTGAATGCACGAAAGAATCCACAAGCCTTCGGCTTAAATAGGTTTGGTCTTGATCATAAACGTAAGTGCGCAAATGCTTAACATCCGTATTAACCCCAAACCCATAAATCATCACCTGCATCAAAGGCATTAAGGCAATCAACACCAAGGTCTTGCGATCACGAAGAATATGAATGAGTTCCTTAAATATAACCGCTCGAATATTGCGCATTTTAAGTTTCTCTTTCAGTATCAAGGACAGAGAAGACATCTTCTAAAGTGGCAGAAATAGGCTGCATAGAAACGATATTAATCTCCTGCTCTTTAGCCGCCTTGGCTACCAACCCTTTAGATTTCTCTAAATCTTTGACATTGATATTCATTGTTGTCCCGTAGACGGTAATACCAATAACCCCTTCTAATTTGGAAAAAACCCTTGAAGCTTTCATCAGGGGTGAACATTCCACCTGTAATAATTGCCCGCTAATTTCATGTTTAAGTGCCGCAGGAGTTCCTATCTTTAAAATCTTTGCCCGACTGATAAAGGCAATGGTATTACACCTCTCGGCTTCTTCCATATAATGGGTGGTCACAAATAATGCAACGCCTGATTCTGCCAGTTGATACAGCAACTCCCATATTGACCGGCGGGAAATAGGATCAATCCCTGCGGTTGGTTCATCTAAGAATATAATTCTGGGCTTATGTAAGATAGCATTGATGATTGCTAACTTTTGTTTCCACCCCCCTGATAATTCAGCGGCGATACGGTTGCGATATTTATCCAAACCACTTAAAAGAAGAACTTCTTCGATGCGATTTTTCAAATCACTATTACTTAATCCATAAATCTGCCCATAAAAAGTTAAGTTTTCTGTAACCGTCAAGTCGGAGTAAAGACTAAAGCGTTGAGAAACGTAACCAATAGCTGTTTTGATAAGTTCAGATTGAGTTTGCACGTCAAAGCCCGCTACTTGTCCTGTCCCACTGGTAGGCGCTAAAATGCCGCAAAGCATACGAATGGTTGTACTCTTGCCAGCCCCATTGGCGCCTAGAAATCCAAAAATGGAACCATAGGGCAAGCTAAAAGAAACCTCATCCACGGCAGTAAACTTGCCGAATTTGCGGGTTAATTTATCAGCTTGAATGGCGATATTATTCATCCCTACCTCTTAAACGTAACATCTGCCGCAACCCCGGCATGAACATACTCATCAGGATTATCAAGCGAAATTTTGACTGCAAAGGTCTGTGTAACCCTCTCCTCCGGCGTCTGCACATTGCGAGGAGTAAATTGGGCTTTTGTGGCAATAAAACTAATATGCCCCTCATAAATCTTATTCGATCCATCAAATACAACTGTCGCCTTCTGACCGATACGAATTTGACTCACCAATCCTTCAGACAAATATATTTTAACCCACTGGTCCTTAGGGTCGCCAATAACCACAACTCCGGCTCCTGCTGGTATAATCTCCCCTACTTCAGAAGTTTTAACTAAAACAACTCCATCAATGGGAGCAACAATCTGCTGATCTTCCATGGAAAGCTTTGCATATTCAAGCGTTTGAGGAGTTGTGCCGCCAATTTTAAGAAGTTCAACAGTGCGTTCATAATCTTTCTTGGCCTGTTCATATCGATCTAAGGTCGATATAACTTGTGACACCTTTACCAGGTCCCCTTCTTTAACAGTCAAGGTTGTTATCCGTCCCGCCACCTTAGGCCCCAGCACATGTTCCGTTAACTCGAGCGTCCCTGAATAACGGGTATTAAACACATCACTCTTGGCTGAACAACCTAATACCAACAATAAACTCATAAAAAGGGTAAGTTTCTTCACAATATTCTCCTGGTTAAGTAAGGTCAAACATATCTTCAATACGCCCATTGGTATGAGCTAAATTAATCTTAGCGGTCCAAAACACCGCCAATGCCTCATTTCTATCATCCAAGCTTAGGGCCTCTTGCGTCTGCGCCTCATCTAATTCTAACTGGCTACCTAATCCTGATTTAAATCGCCCTTGGGCTAAAACCACTTGATGTTGAGCATAGATAACTTGCTTTATCTTAGTATTTAAAAACGCTCGCGCTTGAACTAAATTCTCTCGGGCCTCTCTAATCTTCACTTGAGATTGATCCTTAGCATCAGCTAACAATACTTCCTGTTCTTTAACTTTTGATTTGGCCTGCTGTAACTGTGCTTGCCTTAAGCCCCCTTCCCAAATAGGAATACTAACCCCCACCCCAATTGAATAGGTATTGCTAGCATCGACAGGAGAAGCACCAATGCGACCATAATCTCCAGAGGCTGTAATTTTAGGAAAGAACCCCGCTTGAGCCTTGGCTTTATTGGCCTTGCTCTGGGACAATTGCGCCTGTGCAAGAGCTACATCAGGAAGGCTTTGGGCCTCTTGTAATTCTTTTCTAACCCACGACTGATCATTATCAAAAATAACCTCTTGATCTAAAGGGATCTTAAGTGCTGAGGCTAAATCCAAACGGCTTTTTTGGGCATGAAAAATGGAAGCCTGGAGGGAATATTGTGCTTGGGACAAATCCACCTCTGCCTTGTTTAAATCTGAAATCGATGCCATACCCTGAGCGAAACGCTTTTGGATATCCTTATATTTATACTCCATATCTCTTAAGCTCACCTTAACCAATTCGACCGATTGATGTGCACGCTGCGCTTCTAGAAACATTGCTCCCACCAGAGCTAAAACATCCTCTTGGACTTTCACACTCTCTGCCCGAGATAACTTCTCCCCTGCCTTGGCCGACTGCAGGCGCTCAATTGCCTCAAGGTCAAAAATATTCATTGTCAGACGGCCTCTTGTATCAAAACTATTAAAAGGACCAACATGGGGATCACCCGGTAATTTAATGCCAGAAGCACGCATGTCTTGCGTTTGCCTTTTCCCACCAAAAATACCTGTTATTTGCGGAAGAAGAGTGGAGCGAGCAAAAGACATGTCTGCTAAGGCCTGCCGCACGCGCTCATTAGAGGCAATCACTTGAGCATTATTAGCTTTAGCCATCTTTAACGCTTGTTTGAGTGTTAAATGCAAAGCGCCTTTATCCTCTTGGAGAGCAAAAGACAAACTAGTTGAGGCGAACATCAAAACTAATAAAACTTTTACAAATCTCATGACTTTTGACCTTCCATAACCCGATTTAATTTGGTAACTATCTTTTCCATCTGTTCTAGTTCTTGTTCATCTAAAATATTCAAAACTTCTTCCCACCTTTTGGAGATAATCATCTGGAATTGTTTCAAGAAAGCATGGGCTTTGGGAGTCAACTCTATCATAATCTGACGACGATCTTCTGGAAGATGAAGACGCTTAAGATATTTAGCCTGCACCAAACGATCCACCAAACCCGTCACCGTTGGCATCTGCACCTTCATGTGAGATGCAATAGCCCCCATCGTACATGAGCCTTTCGTATGTAATGACAAAAGGATCAAAAACTGAGTTTGAGTCATGGAACGGGAGGTAAAAACCCCTAAATGTGCCCCTTGAATGATATGAGGAATTAATGATGCAATCGTAGAAGCTGTTTTTTGTCGTTTAGAGAGAATCATAATATATTTAACCTGAGCTAAAGGTTAGCATATGCTAAATAATATGTCAAGTAAGATAAAAGCCCCCTTCAAGCCCCAAGCGATAAGTTGACTTATCCCATAGATTCAATTAAGATTGTGACCACTTATGCCTATTTTAAGAAAAGTCTTCTTCTATATTTTTGCCGCATTATATCTGACTATATGCCCGTTATTAATTTTGCGTCTTTTGGGGGTTGTTATTAATCCCAAAACACATCAGCTGGTTAAAACAGGAATTATCTACGTCTCCTCTAACCCTCCTAATGCCGATGTGTACATTAACGACCTTAAAGCCCATGAAAACACCCCTTGCATCATTCGAGATCTACCTCCTGATAACTATGTCGTGCGCCTAGAACTCAAAAGTTATCAACCCTGGCAAAATAAAATCATGGTTGTTGAACACAAAGCAACCGTTCTTGAGAATATTCTTTTAATCCCTAAGCAATGGGCCGTTAGAACTCTCTCTGGCCTACCCCTTGAAAACATACTCCCCTTAGGTGACGGCAACACCCTTTTAACTTGGCAAACGATGAGCGTCAAAGACCTCTACCTACTGCGACTAAATAAGGAAGCATCTAATGACAAAGCTCTTGAACCTCCCCCATCAGAGGTAAACGCAGTTTTCCCAGACGAATTTATATATTCTGACTCCCAAATCTTACGATTCTTTACGGTTGAAAAAAGTCCTTTTTTTATCCTTCATATTTTGGTGGCCAACAAGCATAAGTACTTATGGGTCGATGTTCGTGATAAACAAGTCCATATTGAAGATATTAGTGATCTCCTCCCCCTTGAACCCCTGAGGCTATTGTGGGAAGCAGGCGATGATAAAATTATCTACGCTTATTATAGCGATCACATCAACCGTATCGATATCAAAGCGAAAGCCATCTATCCTGACATCCCCGCCCAAAATGTGCCGCAAAAGAAAGAAACAAGCCTGTACGTACCTAATATGACAGGAGAGCACCTCAACGAAGACAACAATATGTGGCTTGAATTTTCCCCCAACAAAATAGGACTATGGGATAAAAATCAAAAGTCCATGCAATGGATTTACCAAGATGGAAATAATATTTCCCAAGCTTTCTGGGCAAACAACGGCAACACCATTATCTTTCGTGACAATAACGAAGTCTTCTTATTAGATAAAGAACCCTTTGGGCATATACGCTTACAAAAAATTACTGATATTACCCCGGGAAGCTCAATTTACTATTCTGAGAAAACCGGGAAGCTTTATTACATTACTCCCAAAGAGAAATTTATATCTGCTATTATCATTTTACGACATAAACCTATGTTGCCAAAAACCATTGCAGATACTCTGCGTTTAAAGGAGTTTGAGCCCTAAAGTTTAACCTGGCTAAATATACTTATGCGTTTTAAATATTCTAAAGAAAATTTATGTCCTCAAGATGCCATCTGGCAAAGGCGACTAGAAATCCTTCCTGGAGTAGCTAGTTGGGGAACCCTCATTGGAATGTTCCTTTTATCAATCTTCTATCCCTTTACGGCTGCAATTATCACCATCTGTTTTTATCTGTGTTGGTTACTTCGACTTTTATATATGACCTTATTTCTGGTACTTTCCTACGTTCGTTTAAACATGGAGAAGAAAACCAACTGGATGGAGAGGATCAATGGCATTGACCATCTAACTTCTTATTACCAAAGACTCCCCTTAAGCTTTCCATGGAGCGCTTATTCCTCCTGGTCTCACAGACGAGAGATAAAGAAACTCCTTGCAGGCGGAAGCTTACCTCCTGCATCAAAAGATATTTATCACTTGGTTATCTTTCCAGTTATCAAAGAAGCCCAAGAGGTCATTGAACCTGCGCTCAAAGCAATCACCCAACAGCAATTTCCCTCTAAACAAATCATTGTCGTCTTTGCTCTGGAGGAAAGGGCCAAGGATCAAATAAAAAAAGGTGTCTATTACGTTCAAGAAAAATATAAATCTTTGCTTTTAGATTGCTTGACCTTTGAACACCCTTCTAATATCGCAGGTGAAGCACGCGTTAAAGGGGCCAACGTAACCTTTGCCGCTAAGAAAGCTACCGAATACATTGTTAAACATAAAATTCCTTATGAAAATGTGGTTGTGTCCTGTTTTGATGCCGATACGGTTGTGACTGAAGATTATTTCTCCTGCTTGAGCTATCATTTTATGATTACCCCTAACCGTCAGCGATCTTCTTTTCAGCCCATCCCGGTTTATCACAATAATATCTGGCATGTCCCAGGATTTGCACGCGTCATTGAAGCGGGTTCTTCTTTCTTTCAACTCATTGAAGCTACCAACCCAGAGAAACTAGTTACATTTTCCTCCCATAGTATGAGCTTCAAAGCGCTGGTAGAAGTCGATTACTGGCCGGTTGATATGATCTCCGATGATTCCGCCATTTTCTGGAAATGCTACTTTCACTACGACGGTAAATACCAGGTCATCCCCATGTATGTGACCCTATCCATGGACGTGGTCAACGCAGATAATTGGTGGAGCACGATCAAAAGTGTCTACAAACAGAAGCGCCGTTGGGCTTGGGGGGTTGAAAATATTCCTTTGGTGATACGTGCCTTTGGCCAAAACAATAAAATCCCCCTATGGGACAAATTCCGTCATGGATTTAAATTACTCGAAGGGCACTGGTCCTGGGCTACATGGGGCTTTATTCTATCTATTGAAGGCTGGCTTCCAGTTCTCTTTGCCCGTCATGAATTTGCCAGCTCTGTGGTTTATTACAATGTTCCTCAAATCGCCAGCATCATCTTTAATCTGACGTCATTATGTTTAATCACTTCCATCATTTTAAGCCTTGCACTCCTTACCAAGGCTAATGTCCGTTACCCTCTGCTGGTTAAAATCGGCCATGCCCTAGAATGGCTAACCCTTCCCTTTATTCTGGTTTTCTTAAGCGCCTTACCTGCCTTAGACGCACAAACTCGTCTGATGTTCGGTAAATATTTAGAGTTTTGGGTCAGCGATAAAGGCCAAAGAAAGACTAAAAAGAAAATTTAACAGAAAAGCCTCACTCAACAATTGAATGAGGCTTTCAGTCCAAGTAACACAGTGTGGTTTCCTAGGCCATGGTCACCGATTTACTGGGAGATGCGATAGCTGTTTTCCAATGCAATAAAATCTTCAACGTGTGATAATACGCCACCTTAACTAAGCGTCGGTTACGATTGACATAAAAGAAGCCCTTGACCCGCATAGAAAACCTCTCATTACGGGTTACACTATCAAAAGATTTTCTAACATGTACCTGTGGCGGCTGCACGTCTTCTTCCTGATTTACTTCTTGAGCCAAATAAATAAAATTCTTACGTACATCAGAAATACACTCCTTATCCTGTGAGTGTTCTTGAATAATAATTAATTTCCCCTGTCCTTTTAAGATTTCCTTGGTTTTATGAAGGATGTCTTTCATATTAATATCCTATCTAATTGAGAATCAAATTGTTATGAAAAATGGGTTTCAACTTTATCTCTTATCTGTTATTGAAAGTATAACACCCATCATTAGCAA
Organism: Candidatus Omnitrophota bacterium; assembly: GCA_037142055.1. GTDB lineage: Bacteria > Omnitrophota > Gorgyraeia > Zapsychrales > Fredricksoniimonadaceae > JACQCF01. Next base: position 10,163 of record JBAXBI010000019.1, read on the forward strand.
AACAAGGCGATTTGGGGCATCTTGGGAAAGCGGTTTCTCTATATAAAATTGCCCAAACGAGGTAATTTCCTAAAAAAATACTTCTAAACCCCAATGGGGATAATTTATAATAAAAGAAGACTTAGAATTGATGACTGTTGGGGGGTTCTGCCCTAATATAGGCTAGAATTTAGAATTTTAATTTCTTAAAAGCATAATAGACATTAGGATTCTCAGGATTTATTGCAAAAGCCTTTGTAATATCTTCCTTGGCCTTTACTTTATTGTTACGGTAATACTCATACATTCCTCTAGTCAGGTACGCTCGCTCATCGTTGGGATTGGCTTCAACTGCCTGATCAAGAAAACTGGATGCCTTAAAATAATACCCTTGGGACTGATACATATCCGCTAATCCAATAAAAGCATTCACATCCCCAGGATGCTTCTTGAAGATTAACGAAAAATCCTCCATTGCCTTATTATACTGCTGCATCTTAATATACATCCCTGCCCTCCAAGCTACTAATTGGGGGTTAAACCCTGTCTCGTATAAACCATTTGTTATAACTGAAATCGCTTTAGCATAATTTCCATTAATCCCATAACATTCCCCCAGGTAGAGGCTAGCTATATAATTCTTTGTATTAAATTTTATCGCCTTCTCATAAACAGGAATTGCCTTTACACAGTCACCTAAATTGAAATAAAAATTTCCTAAAGAAACAAGCGGAGAAGGATTTAGAGGGGCCAACGATGCTCCCTGTTTATAATAAGTCTCCGCCTTATCAAAATCCCCTTGAATTTCATACGCTCTTGCCAAATTCGACGATACACGTGCTTTATTAGGAGATTGTACAGACGTATTTTGCCATAAACTCAAACTATTCTTCCACACCTGCAAACGCTCTGTGGTGGCAATGGCACTTAAAAGAATAACCCACGCACAAAATAAGGCAAAAATACGAAATGAACGGATCGAATGGTTAAGTAAAACAATTAAAAATAAAAAAATGCCAAAGGACATTAAATAAAGTTTATGTTCCCAAATCACATTGGCCCGAGGCACTAAATTTGCAGAAAAGGTAATAAAAAACCACAAAATACCGAATGAAGCCGCTGGTAAAATCTTTCTAAGACGTATAGCGGCGAAACCTACGAGCCCTATCAAAACACATCTTAAAAGGATGCCCGTTTCTACAATGGAGTGGGCCATAGGGTAATCATAATCAAGATTCTGAGGGAAAGGCCAAAGGGTAAGACGTAAAAAAGTCACCAACACCTTAATTTGAGTCAACAGATATGTCCACAAGGTCAAGATATCTCCATCATGGGACTCAGAAGGAATTCTTACTACGAAAATCCTCCAAAAATTCAAGACATTGCTATGCCAAAGCTTTAAGAAAACTAAGAAAAAGATAAAGAAACCAACAGCAAACCTCAGAAAACTCGCCCGTACAAAAAAAGCTTTAGAATCACTAAAGAAGAATAACTCAACCGTAAATATCATCAAGGGTAAGGAAATTGCCTCTTCCTTAGACATAATGGCTAATAGTCCCATCAATAGACAAAGTAACAATGATGGTAATGCAAGCCTCCATTGCCCCTTTAACCGTGCCTGAATATAAAAACAGACACTTAAGGTATAGAACAAAGCCATCAAAGAAGAGAATCTTTGCGTAATATACGCGACC
>JBAXBI010000020.1:0-11779 GCA_037142055.1 Candidatus Omnitrophota bacterium
GTCAACGAATCAGGTTTTATGAAGCCTCGGTAACATTTAATGTGAGGCAATGCGATGCACAAGTTTTTTTGCATTCTTCAAAACGATATGCTAGACTTATCTTAGATATGAAAAAACTTTCAAGACTTCTTATTCTTTCCTTTGTAATTCTTGTTCCACGGTTAGCCTTCTGCGAGGACCCTCAAACAATTACTCTTAAAGATGGTTCACAAATTAAAGGTGAATTATTAGGACTTAGTGGGGGAGTCTATACAATTCATACTCCTTCTTTTGGAGATATTAAGATCAATTCTTCCCAAGTCGCCAATATAGGATCTGCTGCACCTATGCCAACAGCGCTACAGGCGGCTCCTGATGACGGGTTAAATCAAAGAGTCCAAGCTGCTCAAGCTAAATTAATGAGCAACCCTCAAATGGTGATGCAGATTCAACAAATGATGCAAGACCCAGAGCTCTCGCAACTTCTTTCAGATCCTAGCATTACCCAAGCGGTCATGTCTCACGATCTAAAAGCCATTCAAAGCAATCCTAAGGCCCAACAACTAATCAATAATCCTAAAATGCGCGCCTTGATGGATCAGCTTCGCCAACAATAACAATCCCTACCGCTTCTTTTTTCTTAATAGTTATCGCTTATTCTATTTATGATTTATTTGTTCAAATGTCTTAACTGCCCACAGGCTGCATTGACATCTTTGCCCCGTGGGGTTCGAATGGTCGCATGGATCCCTGCTTCTTCTAGACGACTTGAAAAACTATACATTTCTTCACGGGAGGGAGTTTTGTGGTCAAATTCACTAACAGGGTTATAAGGAATGAGATTCATTTTGCAGATAATTCCTCTGAAAGATTTCTTAAGACTATCAACAGCCTTAGCTGTGCAAGTGATATCTTTAATAAGGATATATTCAAAAGTAATCTGCCGCTTGGTCAATTCTGAATATTCCCGACAGGCTTCAATAAGCTCATCAAAGGGATACTTACGATTAACCGGCATTAATAAATCACGTGAGAGGTTATCATATCCATGAAGCGAAATGGCCAATTCGATTTGAAGATTTTGTTTGGCTAATTCTCTAATCTTAGGGATCAACCCTACCGTCGATATGGTAATATGGCGAGCGCCAATCCCCATTCCTTCTTTTGAATTAATAATCTTAATCGCTTTAAATAAATTATCAAAATTATCCAGCGGTTCGCCTGTGCCCATAAACACAATGTTAGACAAAGGTCTTTTATGATTTAACGCTTCTTCTTTAACGTGGAGAACTTGAGTTACAATTTCTGCACAGGTTAGATTCCTCGTCCAACCTCCAATACCGCTGGCACAAAATTTACAGCCAAACTTGCACCCTGCCTGAGTTGAAATACATGCGGTTGTCCTTCCGGCGGTTGGAATCAAAACACTTTCGACCTTTTGGCTATCATAAAGATCAAACAAAAATTTAGTCGTTCCTTCTTGTGACGCCTGCTTCTGGGCAATCACATTGGGTTTAAGCTCGAAATCTTCTTTGAGTCTTTCTCGGATTAGTTTAGGCAGGTTGGTCATGTCATCAAATAGCCATACGCCCTTTTGATAAATCCATTCGGCTACTTGTAAAGTGCGGAAAGTTTTCTCCCCCTTGGATTCAAAGTAGTCGGAAAGCTCTTCAAAGGAGAGGTTACGAACATCCTGCTTCATTTTTTCTCGATAAACTCACCGATATCACGGTACTTCTTATAGCGGGAATTTAAAAGGTCTTCTTTGGAAAGGTCAGTAAGTTTCTTGAGGTTCTTAAGTAAAGCTGCCTTTAAATTGGCAGCAATTCCTTCAGGGTTACGATGCGCTCCCCCTAAGGGTTCAGGAATAATTTCATCAACAACACCAAACTTAATTAAATCTTCTCCGTGGAGTTTCAATGCCTTGGCAGCTTCAGGTGCTTTTAGTGAACTACGCCAAAGAATAGAAGCGCAACCTTCAGGAGAAATGACAGAATAATAAGAATGTTCCAAAATAAGAACTTTATCTGCCACCCCTATTCCTAAAGCTCCCCCACTTCCACCTTCACCGATAATGGTTGCAATAATGGGTGTAGGAATAACAGCCATATCCCTTAAGTTTTCCGCAATGGCTTGCGCCTGTCCACGTTCTTCAGCGCCAATCCCAGGATAGGCTCCAGGAGTATCAATCAAACAAATAACAGGAATATTATATTTAGCTGCCATTCTCATTAAACGCATCGCTTTACGATACCCTTCTGGATGCGCACAGCCAAAATTACGATGAACATTCTCCTTGGTATCTCGCCCTTTTTGATGGCCTAAGATCATCACCTTAACTCCTTCAATCTTGGCAAAACCACCAACAATAGAAGAATCATCTGCAAAAAGACGATCACCATGCAGTTCGAGAAAATCATCAGTAATAAACTTAATATAATCCAGCGTATACGGACGGCCGGGATGACGAGCTATCTGTACTCTCTGCCAAGCGGACAAATTTGTATAAATGTCGTTCTTTAATTTCTCAAGCTTGGACTCTAACCGTTTGATCTCTGGCTCTAACGTAACCTTCTTAGAACCCATCTGACGAAGATCATTGATTTTGGCTTCAAGTTCATTAATTGGTTTTTCAAAATCTAGTTTGCTCATAAATTAAAACCTTGCCTCCCACCTCCGCAGGCGGAAAGTAAAGATCTCCTTAGTTTTGTATCGTTACCTGAGTTCCGACGGGTATCATATCAAAAAGCTCCTCAACGTCGGAGTTCTTTAAGCGTACGCACCCGGCCGTGGCATTTTCACCAATCGCTTCCGGATGAATAGTTCCATGAATACCATAATGAGGATCATTATCAAAGCCCATCCAGCGGGTCCCCAACTCATTTTCCGGACTTTCCGGCGGAATCGGTTTCCCACCTGATTTAAACCACACTGGGTTAGCAATCTTAGAGGCAATCTTAAAGGTTCCAATAGGCGTAGCATTATCTTTCGAATCTCTGCCTGTTGCGACATGATAAATCTTAATTACCTCATCCCCTGATTTAAGCGTCATAATATTTTGTGCCTTATTAACAAACACAGAAAATGTCGCTTTCCAAATGCGCAGCTTCTCCCCAACACGAATCACGTCACTTCTAAGATTATTACTCTTTTTTATAAGTTCCTTGGTCGTATTATACTCCTTGGAAAGTTTTCCCAACGAATCCCCGGGTTGCACTTGATACATAATAGTCTGCGGCGTCTGCTCCTTTGAAAAAATAATTCCTATATTTAAATCAGCCAACTTATTTTGTATCTCTTCAATTTTATCATAATCTGCATGTTCAGAGACAATCTGCAAAAAGGCCTCTTTAGCTTTTTGCTTATCTCCTTGAGCCTCATAAGTTGTAGCCTCATCAAGAAGCTTTTGTACTGGGACAGAAGCTACCTCCGAAGAGCCAAAATTACCACTTTTCCCCTTAACCTTAGCGATGACAACCCCTACCGAGGCAATTAAAACAATAGTTACGACAATCAACACCCAACGTTTCTTCACAGATATCTCCTGATTTTAGAAAATTAATATAAAAGCAATGTCCAGAACATCCCAAACAAAAATCCAGCTAAAACCTGTATCGGAGTATGCCCAACAAGCTCAATCAACCGACGCTCTTCAATCTGGCCTTTCCAATAAATATCTTCCATCATTTTATTTAAGACTGTTGCCTGTTGTCCTGTAGAACGACGTACCCCTTGAGCGTCAAACATGGTCACCATGGCAAATGTAGCTGAGATCGCAAAGAATGCTGAGTCAAAACCATGCTCTAAGCCAACAGCTGTTGCCAGAGCTGTCACCCCTGCTGCATGACTCGATGGCATCCCCCCCGTTCCAATAAACCAACGGAAATTAAATCTCTTTTCCTTCAAGACCCCAATAAGCACCTTAGTTGTCTGAGCTAATGCCCAAACTAAAAGAGTGATTAAAAAGATCCTGTTGTGCCAAACTTCTTGGTCAAAGGAATGTCTTAAGTGCGTTATCATGTATATTATTGACGAAAAATCCCAAATATGTTAGCCTGTATTATATCTTTGGTTGTTCAAAAAGCAAGAATTGCTTTCTTTTCTCCCCACCTTAGAAAGCCCTAATAAATCCTGAACCTCCCCTTAAAATCACCCAATCTTTATGATCGCTAAAGCCATGAGTTTTGCCTTAACCGGGTTAGACGCTTATCCTGTCACTATTGAATCCGATCTTACCAACGGTCTGCCTATGGTGACCCTGGTGGGACTGCCTGATAACACTGTTAGAGAAAGTCGCGAAAGGGTCAGGCTTGCCATAAAAAACAGTGGCTTGACCTTTCCTAGCGGACGCATTACCATCAATCTTGCTCCTGCCGACATCAAAAAAGAAGGCCCCAGCTTTGACCTAGCCATTGCACTAAGTGTTCTTGCCTGTGATGACCAGATCCCTTCACAGACGCTTTCTTCCTATGCCTTCCTAGGGGAACTTGCTTTAGACGGTCGTCTTCGTCCTATTAATGGTGCCTTGCCCATTGCTTTAGCTTGTGATCCTAAAACATTTCAAGGCCTTATTGTTCCTTTCGAGAACGCTAAAGAAGCCGCCTTAGCCAATACGGTTTCTGTGTACCCTGCTAAAACCTTAACAGAGGTTATCAATTTACTTTCAAATCCTGAAAGTATCCCCCCCATGCCTTCCCAAGGAGATTTTTTACTTCATCAAAGACGAAACTATTCCATGGACTTTGCAGATGTCAAAGGACAGCTGCTCGTTAAGCGCGGATTGGAGGTTGCTGCGGCTGGCGGTCACAATGTCCTGATGATCGGCCCCCCAGGAAGTGGTAAGACCATGCTGGCCAAACGACTGCCAACGATTCTCCCAGATATGACACTAACCGAGGCTCTTGAAACCACTAAAATTTACTCGATTATGGGTCTTATCAAAGGCCCTTCTGGCATTGTCGCCTCTCGACCGTTTCGTTCCCCCCATCATACGGCTTCCGACATTGCTCTCATTGGCGGCGGTTCTAATCCTAAACCTGGCGAGGTTACCTTGGCCCACAATGGGGTGTTATTCTTAGACGAGTTAGGTGAATTTTCCAAACATGTTTTGGAAGTCCTACGCCAACCTATGGAAGATTCTTATGTAACTGTCGCCCGTGCCCATAGGTCTCTATCCTTCCCAGCTGCTTTTATGTTGGTTGCCGCGATGAACCCTTGCCCGTGTGGTTGGCTAACCAGTAAACTCAAACCCTGCCGTTGTTCGGTCCTTGATATTCAAAAATATTTAAGCAAAATCTCTGGCCCACTGCTCGACCGTATCGACCTCCACCTACAAACACCCGCCCTTAAAACCTACGAACTTCTTCAATCCCCACCTTCTGAAAACTCTTTAGAAATTAAGAAACGAACAATCCAGGCGCGTGAACGTCAAAGACAAAGATTTAAAAACTCCCCTACTCATACCAATGCTCAAATGACCAGCGGTCAAGTCAGGGAATTCTGTATGCTCGATGAGCAGGGCCAAGCTCTTTTAAAAAAAGCCATCGAAACGTTAGGACTTTCCGCCCGAGCAAACGATAAAATTCTAAAGGTGGCTCGTACTATAAGTGACTTGAGTAGCAGCGAGGATATTTCACCACAACACATTGCAGAAGCTATTAGCTATCGAGCACTAGATCGGAGTGGACGGTAAGAAAAGAGCTCGAAACTATGGAAGAACAACATTCTTTTCCCTTGAGACTTCCAATGACGTATTCGCCGCGGGAAATGCAGTTCTCATGGTAAGCTTTCTTTGGCAAGCCTCCAAAAGCTGACGAGTCTCTTCTAATTCTTTGAAAGCAACTTCATATTTGGCCTTATATTCCTGATTCTTCTGAATGAGGTCTTCTGTTTTCTCTTCCATTGCCTTCATCTGACTTTTAAGCTGATTAATCATCAAATACGTATCCTTACCATCACGTAATAAATACCCCTCATTACCAGAAAGATCCTTAGGGGCAACCTTTTCAACATCTTTGACGCTACTTCCCAATTGGCTCACTTGGGCCTGTGCCTCCTTAAGCTGTTGACGTAATTGCCTCATCTGCTCCTCTTGATGCAAAGATTCACTTCTTTTAGTTTTTAGTTGATCATTGAATTTACTAACTTCATGCTTCTTAATTTCTAATTCTTTGCCTAACTGTCGTATCTTATCCTTCATATTAGAATCTTCTTTAGAGGAGCTTTGAAGATTTTCAATTCTCTGTTGCAGAACTTGAATTTTTTCATTAAGACTTTTAACCTGAGAACTCAAAGCTTGATTTTGATCATTCTTCTCACGCGCAGCTGCTTGAGCCTCTCGAGTTTCCCCTTGGGCTTTACTTAACTGGTCTTTTAAATCATTCACGCCTGTCTGATCTTTCTGTAGACGGTCAATAATTGCCTGCTTCTGATTCAATTCCTTTTGTAGGGCGTTAAGCTGCTTTTGGGCCTGCATCTTATCTTTTTCAGTCGAATTTTCTTGCGAGGCTCCTTGAAGACCATCAATCATTTTCTGAAGACTTTGAATCCTTTCATTAAGAGGTTTAACCTGAGCACTGAGCGCTAGCGCCTGCTCATTTTTATCACGAGCGGATACTTGTGCTTCTTTGGTTTCCTCCCTTGATTTACCTAATCGTTCTTGTAGATCATCAAAAGTCGTTTGGTCTTTCTGTAAACGGTTAATAGTCTGTTGCTTCTGCCCGAGCTCCTTTTGAAGGGCCTTAAGCTGGCTTTGGGAATCCTTAAGAGCTTCTCTCATTTTCGACACATCATTCTTAGACGTCGCGTCTTTTAACTTTTTATCAGAATCTTTGAGTTTGTCAGATAAATCACTTAACGCTTTATCTTTTTCAGTTAACTGCATTTTAAGACTTTCAATTTGTTTATCCCTAAAGAACAAATCTTCCATCAACTTGGCAACCTTATCCTTAGCTGTCTGTAATTGTTTCTGCAAATCCTTGTTATTTGCATTCTGTTGCTCAAATTTCTCAATCTTATCGTCTTTATCTTTTAAAGAAACGTTAAGAGTGGACACTTCACTAGTCAGACTCCCCAGAAGCTTCTTTGTCTTCTCAAGATCACCTTGATCTACAGAGGTTTTTAATTTAGCCTCTGCAACGGTTAGCTTTTCAGTCAATGATGCTAAATCTTTCTTTTGTTGATTAAATACACTTGTATCGATGGAAATATTTACTTCCTCTTGCAAAGCCTTTAATTTTAGCCCTAATTCAGAAAAATCCTGACTCTTTTTATCCAACAGGGCATTAAGTAAGGCAACATGCTCAATTTTGTCTCTTAGCTCCTGAGTTTTAACTGAGAATTTCTTCTCCAATTCAAAGAAATACTCCTGCACTTTCTTCAAATCTTTCTCACGCTGATCTATGCTCTCTTGGGCCGTTTGTAATTCTCCCTGAAGCTTATCCATTTCTTGTGCTTTCTGCTTAGAGGCCGCATCTTTGTTATCATTCTTTTGTTGATACACATCTAACATGCTCTCTAACTGAGTTGCCTGATTTTTAGTAGCCTCTAATTGTTTTTGCAAATTAACGATCTGTTCCCCTTTATCTGTCGATTCTTGCTGCAGATTCTTAAGTTGCTTTTCATTCCCTTGATTCAAGTCTTGCCAATAAGAAACAGTTTTCTTAAGCTCATCTTTATAGTATGCGCCCTTATCATTGTTCCTTTGCGACAACTCTGTCAAAAGGCTGGCTTTCTCAGCAGCCAATTGCTCTAAAACGCGATACTTTAAGAATAAAGCCTCATACAATCCTAAACGTTCTTTGATATTTAAAAATTCTGTCACATTGGTTTTTAAAACACCCACCTGATCCGCAAGCGCTGACACATGTTCTTGTACCTGCTTCATCATAACTTTATACTCTGCAGGCGCCTGTAACTGTTGCTGTAGCTGGCTAATCTGGGTATTTTTGGTAGATATTTGAGAAGTCAAATCATCCACTGTTGCATTAAGTTGCTTTATTTGATTTCGATACTCTCCTAAATCTTTACGGCTAGTTTGCACCTGCTCGGTTAAAGCGGCGATATCACTCTTAATATTCACAAGTGCTTTTTGTTGAGCCGCTCCCTCTGCGGCACCTACTTTAGCAGCCTCAAGTTTATGCTTGAGATCAACGACATTATTACGGATACGCTTAAAACTCCCGTCGTATTCGCCATAACCTTTTTGAAGGCCAGACACGGTCTGCTTCATTTGATCCATATCTTGATGAAGATTATAGATAGCCACCTGCTGATCAATAATGGTTTTATCTTTATTAGCTAAATCTTCCTTAGCCTTTTCCAACTCCTGCTGCGAGAGAACCAAATCAGCCTTCAACTGAGCGATTTGTTCATCCTTCTTTAAAATGTCTTTTTCCATAGTAAGCAGCCGCGCATCTTTATCTTGCAACTCAACCTGAATCTTTTCCATCCGCACTTTTTCAGCGCTGAGATTACCTGCCATTTTACTTAACTCTCTCGATGTCTTTTTAAGAACTTCCGCATCGTCGATAACGCTTTCGTTAGTTGCCCTCACAGAATTGGGATGATAAGGTCCTATCAACTTTTGATAACGGCCATTGGCATTTTGTAATTCTTCTTTAATATGAGCTAACTGCGCTTTAAAATCTAAAAGCTGTTGATATTTCCCAATCAGGGCCTTATTTTTAAATACGAGAAAATCCTTCTGATCTTCAAGACTCTGTTCTAATTCTTTCTGTTGTTGCTTAATCGTTCCTGAAGGCGTCTTCATATTCTCAACATCACGATTAAGATGGATGACTTCATCAAAAAGATGTTCGAGTTTCTGAATGCGAGCCCGGGAACTGCTAGTTTCCTCGTTATGAACCATCAAACGACGATTCCGTTCATCGATCGATTTACCATACTGCTCCATCACTTGTTTTAACTGCTGCATTGTTTCGATACTTGTATATAAATCGCTTGTTCTGGAATTTAAAAGCCCTCGTCCTCCCTCGGATTTTCTTTGTAAATCTTCTAACTTGCCTATCAAAACCGAATTCTCTTGGGCTAATTCTCTGGCTAAAATCTCCTCATCACGATTAGAACGCTCTTGATTGAGCGTGTCATTCCTTAATTGACCTACTTGATTATTAAGCCCCATGGCTCTTACAAAAATTGGTGGAGCTGCAATAACTTCAGAGGCTACGGCACCTACAGGCGTTGTACTTAAGGCGACCAAGCCACCTAAAACAATATGGAAGATTTTCTTCATTTCGATTTATCCTTATTAGCCAAATTCTTTTCATTATTATTAGGAAGGTCTTTTTGTCCTTCTACAATTTGAGTATGCAGATCTGCGACTTCTTCTTTGAGTCTTTCAATATTTTTATCCACTTGTCGAATATCTTGCTTTAAATTCGCATTGACATCTGTTTGGGCATCTTGGATTGGCTTTATACTAGCTGGAATCTCTATGGTCTTTCCTTTTTTCTTAAGCTCTTTAGCATAACCTAAAGCACCCTCATGGCGAGAATCCATTGCAAGCACCTTTGAAAACACTCTAGCGGCTTCATCATAATTACCTCGATCATAAATCGCCTGTCCATATTGATACAGTTGATCTGCAGCCATCGAACGCATTGTTAACTCTTCTTGAGCGTAAGAAAAGATGGGAGAGAATAAAAGTAATGAAACCAAAACTAAAATTATGTTATTCATAAACAAAACCCCTTTATTATTAATGGGTTACAAAAATTTCTATGAGGTTTACCCCTTAAGGGACATCATCGTCGAGTACAACTTTGAAAGTATAACACCCTAAGTAGCCAAATGTCAAGTTACGCTCCTACACCCAAGAGATATAAAAAACTAGTAAAAATTGATATTTTTATATGTCTCTTAGTATTTAAATATTAACAAAGTAATTCTTTTATGCTATAAATATGCCCTGTGGAAACAACACCCATGCTCAAACAATATTTTGAAATCAAATCCCGCCACAAAGATGCTATTGTCTTTTTTCGTCTAGGTGACTTCTACGAAATGTTCTTTGAAGATGCCAAAGACGCTTCTTCTTTACTTGATTTGGTTCTAACGAGCCGTGGACAGGACTCAACTGGAAAAATTCCGATGTGTGGAGTTCCCTATCACGCCTCAGATAATTACATTGCTAAACTCATTAAGGCCGGGCGTAAGGTTGCTATTTGCGAACAAATTGAAGATCCTGCCTTGGCTAAAGGCATCGTTAAACGTGATGTGATCCGCGTCATCAGCGCTGGAACCTATTTAGATGAAGATTCCCACGCTCGATATCTAATTTCTCTATATATCAACAAGACCGGACTAGGCTTTGCCTTCTCCGACACTTCAGGCGGGGTAATCTGGACAAATGAATGCCCCTCTACAAGAGCCTCTATTGAAATAATTTCAAAACTTGCCATTTTTGAATGCGTTTACCCTTCCTCCCAAGAGGAACAAATCCGTTACTTATTCGACCATCCTCTGCTTAAGCTTAAAAATATTGCCCTAAGCCCTGTGGATGATTGGAATTTCCACTTTGATGGCGCCCAAAAAAATCTTTGTTCACACTTTGGCGTATTAAATCTTAATGGTTTTGGTCTTGATAACAAACCATTGGCTATTGCCGCCTCTGGCGCCTTGCTAGAATATCTACGGACTGCGAATAAGACACCGCTGAAACATCTCGACCGCATGTCCCTTTATACCTCTGATGATTATGTTTTTATTTCTCCTGCAGCGCACTATGGTTTAGAGTTAGAAGAAGTTCTTACGACCTTAGATTCTACCCTGACTCCTATGGGCCATAGGCTGTTTCGATTTTGGATGTTTCATCCACTAAAAAATGTTGAAACCATTCTCAATCGTCAAAAGGCCATCATCACTCTTAACAATCATTCAACTGCTGCCAAGAAATTAAGCGATTGCCTGCAGAGCATGCCGGATTTAGAAAAAGCCCTCTCACGCATTAGCTGCGGCTGCTGCTCCATTAAAGATATCCTTGCTCTTAGAAATGGACTCTTACGAGCACCTTTAATTCAAGAACATCTCACAACGCTCGACTCTAGCCTTCTTAAGCTCGATGATCTAGTCAATTTACGGGAACTATTATCGAAAACCATCAACCCTGATGTCCCTTTAGCCAAACCTGCGGGAAAAATCATTGCGCAGGGCATTGATAAAGAACTTGATGATCTTCGCGGCCTTGGCGAACATATTGGTCGCGTGGCCTTCCTTCTCGACGGCGGCGATCTCGTCGCGAAGCGAAGTACCCATGATCGAATCGACGACGAAACACAGCGGAATCGTGCGGCCCGGGCCCGGGACGACATCGCTTTGCTCCCGGGCGAGACTGGTGTACACGGTGAAAGCGTCTTGCCAGTCTTCGATCGAGTAGGCCTTCACCTGCTGACACCGCGAGAGCCATGCCTCCCGCCATTGCAGGACAGCACAACGAAAGTCAGTGGCGTCCTTGTTCTCGTTCTCGACGACGGTGCCGCCGCCGCCGTAGATGTAGTTGAAATTGTTGCGCCCGGCAAAGTTCTTCTTGTTGCCAAAATAGTCTCGCCACTCGGTTTTCGCCGGACAGACGAAGAGCTTGTACTTGGAGCTGCCGCCGCCGCAGGCCTCGCTGATGCCGATGTAGTTTGAGGTCCACATGCCGGCAGAGTTCTGGTCGTTGGAGGTCGGATCCAGCGCATCCTGTCCGTAGTCAAAATTGAAGTACCAGCGGTCCGGCAGGTAGCCGTCCGCATCGCTGGTGTAGCTGATCACGCCGATGCCGATCTGGCGCAGGTTGCCG
>JBAXBI010000021.1:0-11512 GCA_037142055.1 Candidatus Omnitrophota bacterium
ATCCACGCGTACTCCTAATTTCCCAAAACCCTCTGTTAAAACAAGATTAGCCGTCTTACGCCCTACTCCTTTAAGCGTTAAAAGTTCATCAATGGTATCAGGCACCTTACTTCCAAACCGATCTTTTAAACCATGACAAATTTCGTGGATACGTATGGCCTTGGTCCTATAAAAACCAACTGGATAAATCATTTTCTCTAACTGCTTCACTGGAATCTTTAAGAATCCATCGATGGTGCTGACCTGTTCAAAAAGTTTTTCACTAACCGGAAGGGTGGTTGTGTCTTTCGTTCGCAGACTTAATAAACAGGAGATTAAAACGAGGAATGGATCTTTAAATTTCTTGCCCACCAAGGTCACGGAAGGATCCGGCAAATGACGCATGGCGACTTTGAGCCGTTTAATCACCGAAGCAATTTGTGTGTTATCCAGCATGCTTGTCTTTAAAACTAAATGACGTATCCCATCTCTTCTAACATACTTTGATCTTGACGCCAATTACCCTGGGTCTTAACAAACAGCTCCAGATAAACCTTGCCACCTACTAATTCTTCCAAATCTGTTCTAGCAAGAGACCCTGCTTCTTTAAGAACAGAACCACCTTTGCCGATAACAATTTCCTTTTGCGAATCCCTCTCTATCAGAATAATCGCTCGAATATGCAAGGTCTTGCCCTTGATAGGAGCCACCCGCTCAATGATCACCGCCAAAGAATGAGGAACCTCTTCTTTCATCTTCAAAAAGAATTTCTCACGGATTAAATCCGCCATGGCCATCCTCTGAGGTAAATCGGTAATGATATCTTCAGGATAAAGAAGCGGCCCTTCAGGCAAATGTTCAAAGATCAAAGCAATCAGTTCTTTAACATTGACACTCTTTAAGGCACTAAGAGGAAACAAAATCAAATCCTTCATCTCATTCACTGGCTTGCCGCGCAGCTCTTCCCATAATTTAATATAGTCAGGAATAAACTTCCCTTTAGCTATATCAACCTTATTAAAACCAACAATAATTGTCTTGCCACAATCTTTTAACTGCTTAATGACCTGACGTTCTTCTTGACCTACATGATCATAGCTATCTACCAGATGAATGATCAAATCCACATCATCAATAGCTCCCCTTAAGGCCCGACTCATATATTTATCCAGAGAATCTCGACCAATATGAAACCCTGGTGTATCGATAAAAATAATTTGCCCTCGTGTGTCCGTAAAAATACCGCGAATCTGATGACGAGTTGTTTGAGGAACTTCGGAGACGATAGAAACTTTTTCTTCTAAAATTGTATTAAGAAGGGTTGATTTACCTACATTAGGACGGCCTATGATAGCAACAGTCCCACACCTCAAAGGAGCCTCTTGAGGCTCATTCTTCCTAATTGATTTCTTTGCCATGTTTTCCTTTTCGATAGCGCAATACGGCGATAACAACACCGGTAAATAAAATAAGATTTACAATATTAAAAGAACGCCAAACAATGTCTTTAGACATAATTCCTGAAGGCGCCATAAAAAGAGCGCAGATCCAAACTCCCAATACCCAACTCAGTGAGATATCTTCAGAAGATTGTCTTTTGATAATCCTAACAATTAATGGAATATTCCAAAGCGGCATGACAACAGCGGCCACCAAACTAACCTGTTCAATAATACTCATACTTTCTTTCCTTTATGGTATTTAATAACTACAAACAGTACGACTGTTAATGTTGTTACATTGACAATATTAAATGCCATTGCTATTTTATTACCTATTATAAAACAACTTGGTGACATCAAAACGGAACTCAACCAAAGTCCCCAAATCCAATACAGAGAAATATCTTCTGCTGATTTACGACGTATCACCCGTACAATCAAAGGGATATCCCATAAATGTAACATAACCCCAGCCCAAAAACCAATAGAATCCCACGCCATGCTTACGATACCGCCATAAACTTCACTAAAGTCTTCATGCGAGCTTCAACTTCTGGCAAGGTTAAAGGAGCTGTTGAGCCCATACCGAACCCTTGCACATTAAATGAAGCAACCGTCGTCGCATACAAAAGAGCCTTCCGCAAACTTTTCTCATCAACTTTGCGTACCTTGCTTAGATATCCCATTAAACCACCAGCAAAGGTATCCCCTGCTCCTGTTGGATCTAAAACCTTATCAACTGGATATGCTGGGAAAGAAAACATAAATTGATCGCTGTAAAAGAAAACACCATGTTCGCCTTTTTTGATAACAACCCACTGTGGCCCCATACTTCGCAGCGCCTTAGCAGCCATCACTAGATTATTCTCACCCGTTAACGCACGAGCCTCACCATCGTTAGCAACGAACAAATGCACTGATTTCATCAAGCGACGTAATGACTTTACCTTAATATTAATCCATAAATTCATACTATCTAAACCAATTAGCTGCGGAGATTTCATCATGGAAAGTAAATTCATCTGTATATCGGGGTCAATGTTAGCTAAAAATATGTTAGGCAATTGTTTATGTTGCTCGGTAATTTCAGGAACATAATTTTCTAAGACGCCAAGCTCAGTGGCCAAGGTTAAAGCAGTATTTAAATCGCCCTTCTTGTATTCCCCTGCCCAGCGAAAAGTTTTTCCAGCACCTATTTTAAGTGAGGAAAGGTCGATGCCTTTACGTTTTAAGAAATCTAAATGCTTTTGAGGGAAATCTCGCCCTACAACGGCCACTAAATGCACTGGAGTAAAAAGTCTCGCGGACATGGCAAAGTGTGCGGCAGAACCGCCGAGCATATCCTTCTTGGTTCCTGAAGGGGTTTTTACATGATCAAGGGCAACTGTACCTAAGACTACTAAACTCATAAGCTCTCCTTAATTATTTAATATCCGATAATTTTTATCAAAACTCTTTTATCTCGTCTTCCATCAAACTCACCATAAAATATCTGTTCCCACGGTCCGAAGTCTAATTTTCCTTTAGTAATTGCAGCGGTAATTTCTCTTCCCATGATTTGGCGTTTTAAATGGGCATCGGCATTATCTTCCCCGGTCCGGTTATGCCTATATTGTTTCACCGGTTCATGGGGAGCCAATCTCTCGAGCCAATCATCATAATCCTGTAAAAGTCCGCCTTCGTCATCATTAATATAAACACTAGCCGAAATATGCATCGCATTGACCAAACATAAACCCTCTTTAATACCACTTTTGTTAATAGCCTCTTGAACCTTATCCGTAATATTAATATAAGCCCTGCGATTTTGCGTATGAAACAGGAGCTCTTCACGGTAGTTTTTCATATTAAATCTCCTAAAGAACTTGTCTTTAGTTCTATTCTAAAAGCGTTCCTATTATGTCGAAAATGAAAATTATCTGTAATGGAATTGATAAGAGGAAAATATATAATAATCGTTACATCCTAGGAACTTGTTGGCTTTTTTGATGCTTTTCTTTTTCTCTCAACTTGCGCTAAAAATTCCTGAACCTGTTGGTCTTTGAGCAGATTTTCTAAATCAGGATCTTCTCGCAAATGTTTAAAATCATTATACCCCAAGTCGATTGCCTTTGAGAGAGAAGAAAGAGCCAAACGTGTTTGGTTTAATAGTGCATAAGAACAAGCCAAATTATAATAAATTATTGGATCATCGCCTCGCAAAACAACAAGCTTCAAATCTACTTCCAACCCTTTTTGCCAAAACCCAGCTTTTGTGTACAAATCCCCAATAGCAACAAGTGCTTCAATAAAATTCGGTGTTTCCTTTAAAATGCTTTCGTAAAAGGTAATTTCAAAATCGATATCATCTTTCTTTTTAGCTAGTTTAGGCGCATGTTCTTTTCTCAAGATAGACCTCCCTTTCTTTTCTTAAGATAAGTTTGAATACGATCGATGGCTTCTTCTAAATTCTCATAACTAGAAGCATACGAAATACGCACATGATCCTTACAAGCACGGCCAAAGGCGACCCCTGGTACCAATGCCACTTTTTGCTGTTCTAAAAGATTTTTAGCAAAGTCCATTGAAGATTCACCGGTGGATTTAACAGAAGGAAATACATAAAAGGCCCCTTGTGGCATATGACACTTCAAACCAATTCTGTTTAAAGCCTCAACCATAAAATCTCGTCTTCTTTGATATTCTTTTTTCATTACTGCAATGTCCCTAGAACCATTCTTAAGAGCATCAATCGCAGCCATCTGCCCTGTAATGGGAGCACAAAGAATCGTATATTGATGAATCTTTGTCATCGCCCCTATAATATCTTCAGGTCCACAAACATAGCCAATACGAAAACCCGTCATAGCATAGGTTTTTGAAAATCCGTTAAGATACACCACTCTATCTTTCATGTCTGGTAAAGTCGCAAATGGCGTGTGCTCAAAGTCATAGGTTAATTCATCATATAACTCGTCACTAATCACTATCAAATTATGCTTCTTGACCACCTTTGCAAGCGCTTCAAGTTCTTTGCGTGTGTAGGAAGCTCCTGATGGGTTAGAAGGATAACCAAGAAGAATCCCTTTAACCCCTTTAGTTATAGCCTTCTCAATCTGAGTAGGAGTGACTTTAAATCCGGTTTCAACAGAAGTTGGCAAAAAGACTGGTTTACCTCCAGCTAGTTCTACGACAGGGCCATAAGCAACATAAGAAGGTTCTGGGATTAGAATCTTTTCCCCTGGGTTGAGAATCGCACGCATCGCTAAATCCAACGCCTCACTAACACCAACGGTAATAAGCGTTTCTTCTTCGCAATCATAAGATAGTCCATAACGCTTCTTTAAAAAATCTGTGATTTCTCGTCGAAGTTCAATCATCCCTTTGTTAGATGTGTAAGAGGTAAAGCCACCTTCTAAGGATTGGATCGCACGCTCACGTACATGCCAAGGGGTCACAAAGTCTGGCTCTCCAACCCCTAAGGAAATCACATCTTTCATTCCTAAAACTAAATCAAAGAAGGCTCGGATCCCTGAGGGAGCTAAAGCTTCTACTTTTTTGGAAATACGCATTTAAAATCCTTCAGTAAGAAATGTTTTGCCTTTTTTCACTTTTGGGCTGTTTGAGAATTTGCCCTTCTTCCTTGTACTTCTTTAACAGAAAATGTGTCGCTGTTTGACGAACATTAGGCATCGAGGAAAGTTTAGCCGCCACAAAATCAGCTACCATCTGTATATCGTTACCTTCAACTATCACCAGTAGATCGTAACGACCTGAAACCAGATAACAACTCTTAACCTCAGGAAAGTCATAAATTCTCTGAGCAATATTATCAAAACCTACGTCCTGTTGAGGAGTAATCGATACCTCAATTAAAGCTCTCACGGCTGCTGTAGTGTTGACGATTGTCTTACGCATACGGAACTCCTATTTTGTATTCTTTACGAAATTAACCTTACGCTCAAATCTGGAAACCTGTTCTCTTAAAACAACAACATCTTCGCGTAGATTTGTAATTCTTTGCCTCATTTGGTTGTTTCGATTGTCCATCTGAACCATTTGATGAAGCAGCTGCTTTTTCTTTTTGTTACCTGAAAGGCCTAAAGAGTTTTGAGCTTTGAGCTGATTTAATTGTACTTCAAAATCCTTAATTTTAGCCTCTAACTGTCGTTTCTTTAAACTTAACTGGTGATATCGCTCCCCTTTAGCCTGGTTATTATCAACATTAATCAAATTTTGTAAATCTTCTTTTTCTTTCCTCAATTGTTCCGCCTGGGTTTGCGAAAGTTGAGAATCTTTATTAAATTGTCCCGCTGCCTGCCCACGCTTTAAAAGGTCTAGTTGTTGTTCAAGTTCTTTTTCCCGAGCTTTATTTTTCTGTAACTTCTCTTTGAGGTGATCTTCTCCAAGCTCATTTTTCTGTAGCTGTTGCTCCAAATGAATTTGCTTTAATTCTTTAGAATTTCTACTACTGACCTTTGCCACTTCCTTTTGTAACTTGAACATCTTCTCCTGCGTATTATTAATTTCCCCTTTTTTCATACTGACCTGACGGGTTAAATCATCGATATGTAATTGTTGATCCGTCCGTCCACGTCTTTCTTTAAGCAATTGTCGTAAGGTTTCATTCTTTAATTCCCAATCGCGGATTTGCTCCTGCAACTTCTTATACTCAGCCTCTAAGGAGCTCTGTTCAGCTATCAATTTAGCATTTTCCTCCATCAAGCTTTGTGCTTTAGCCCTAATGACATCGATTGTCAATTGCCATTCAGGGACGCTCATAACAGGCTCTTCGGTCACTGTCCCTTGAGCGGGCATTCCCACATATCCGCGCTCCGTTGCCTCTATTTGCGCATAGACAAACGTTGGGCAAAGAGTCAATAATAATACACACCTATACATAATCCGTCGCATGTTAATGATTATAGCGTAAGTTAGCCTGACAGCAAGGAGTGAAAGGAGATTTTATTTTCTAGAAGCAAGTCTAAAGAATTTAATCCCTAGCAGTGAGTTGGTCAAGAATGCGGCTGTTGCAGACTCAATCATAGAAACGATTAAATCCTGCTCTACGACAGGAACCTTTAATTGTTTCGCCACTTGGACAACTCTTTGACGAGTAACCCCGTTTAGACACCCTGATGATAAAGGCGGAGTTATAAGTTTTCCTTCACTGAATATAAAAATATTAGCCCGGCTAGCTTCAAAAACGAATCCTTCTCGATTAATCAGCAAAGCTTCATCAAAACCTTTAGCACGCGCTTTATGGTACGCATCAGCAAAAATCTTATAGTCTAATGATTTGGTATTCGCCCAACGGTTATTGGCCTGTCGGAGAGTCTTTACCAGGCATACCTTAAAAACCTTTTTCTTAGGTAAACTATACTTAAGCGCCATCACTGCCGTGTGCTTTTTCTTCCCTTCTTGCCAAGCCAAAACACGCACTCGACTTAAATCAAACCTATTAATTTCAACAATCTTTTTAACAACAGAAGATTTTACTATCACCCCCTTAAAAGCTCTGTGAAGACGCCTTAAATGAAGGTCTACGTCAAAAACCTTACCCCCAACAGCAAGCATGGTTTCGAAAACACCCTTGGCCCTAAACACACCTGGCGTAAAAGCCTCAAGCATTTGGGCATCCGCCTTAATATATTTTCCATCGACATATATTATTTGATATCTTTTCATCTAAATATTTTCCTTAACGCGGCAACCATCGCCTGTGATTTTACAAGAGTCTCTTCGTATTCTTTCTGTGGATTCGAATCTGCTACAATCCCTCCACCGACGTAAAAGGAAATTTTATCTTTTTCTAACAATATGGTACGAATAAGAACATTAAAATCCATATTACCTGTAAAACTAATATACCCCAAAGCTCCTGTATATACTCCTCGCTTAGCTTTCTCTATCTTTCTTATTATCTTCATGGCTTCAATCTTAGGACATCCGGTAACAGAACCGCTAGGGAACGTGGCTCTTAGCAAATCAAACTGATCAAATTTCTCATGTAAACGGCCTTCTACCGTCGAAGTAGCTTGAAAAACAGTCTTATACTCTTCGATCGTACGCATCGCCTTAACATTAACACTACCGTAACTACAAACTCGTCCTAAGTCATTGCGTTCTAGATCAGTTACCATCAACAACTCCGCTTTTTCTTTATCGCTTTGAACAAGTTCTATTTTATTACTCTGATCTTCACGTGATGTTTTCCCCCGAGGCCTTGTCCCTTTCATCGGTTTGACTTGAACTATGTTCCCTGTTAATTTTAAGAACCTCTCTGGAGAGGAGCTTAGTATAACTCTTTGCCCATCATTCATGTACGCACTAAAATTTGAAGGTGATAAAGCTCTTAACTGCTTATAAATCTCTACGGGGTGTACATATTTCTGCCATTGTTTTATCCCCACCTCATAGCGATGCGATAAATTAATCTGATAAATATCCCCCCGGTGAATATGTTGTAGTGCTTTCTTAACAGCCGACTGATACTCCCTTTGACTAGTATTACTTTTAAGTAAAAGTTTTATAGAAGAACGTTCAATCGACTTCTGTGCACAACGATAATGAATTATTTTATTAAGAATATACTCTTTTCTTTTTAAAGCCTCTCGCCTTTGACGAATAGGGCTCTTAAAGGGCCGTCCTGTTGATGTAATCGTCAATAACTTCCTGTTATGATCCACACAAATAAGTCCTTGGTATAAACCAAACCACATTTCTCCATCGTAGCCGATACACCCAATAGCTCCTCCCGGAAAAGTCAACTTACTCTTTAATCCTAAATATGGTTTAAGAGTTTTTCTTAAATGGTCAAAACTCTTAGTCTTTACTACTTTAAAAGGTGAAAAACCAAGATAGGAAAACTCCCCCTCCTTAGAGTGGGATAAACTACTATCAAGAAAAAAAAGATTAGGCTCATCTTTAAAAATATCCAAAAGATGAGAACAATCCTCCCTAAAAGGTATTGTATGATTTAAAATATTCATAAGGATTTTATTATAACTGAAGCTTTTTAAAAAAGCGAAGCCTGAGGCGTAGAAGTTAGTTTAAAAGAAGGTTTCTCAACGCTAAATTGGGAAATAAATTTAGAAACATTATCCAAATCTTTATCTGTAGCCATATCCATCATGCGTATTAATACCTGTACAGTTAATTCCACATCCGCCATGGCCCGATGCGTTTCGCTAACAGTCACACCTAAAGACCTCGCCAGATATCCCAGCCTATAATTGCTTAAATAAGGCAAAAGATCCTTAGCCATCTTAAGCGTGTCTACCGCGGGTGTTGATTCATTAAATTTTCTCCCCATCAAAGCTAGCTCATACGATAGAAACCCTAAATCAAAACGTACGTTGTGTCCTGCAACACAAGCTCCTGCAATAAAAGAAACCATTTTAGGCAATACTTCTTGAGCTGTGGGAGCTTCCGTCAACATATCATCAGTTATATTATTAATTCGTGTCGCCTGGGAAGGAATTGAACGCTTGGGATTAACCAAAGAATAAAACTTATCCACCACCTGTCCATTCTTAATCTTCAAGGCAGCGATTTCAACGATACGATCGCCATCTTGAGCGGAGAGACCAGTAGTTTCGACGTCAAAGACAACAAATTCTGTGTTTTTAATATTCATTATAAAGAATCTTTAAAAGTTACTGTATATGAAACAGGCTTCCATTTGGGATGGTACGCCTGCTTAGAGGCAGCCACATAAGGCAAACCAAAATCATCCATCGTATTAATCAACGAATGTTCCTTTAAAATATCCTGAGAACAGACTCGATTAAAAATAAAAGAACTTAACCCCACCACTTCAACATCTGTTATCTCTAATAATACGCAGAAAGTTTGAGAATTCAATGAATATCCAAAAGAATATGCCGCTATTTTTTGGTCAATCTCGACAACGCAACCTACAAGATCTAATTCCTTGCGGTAAACTATAGCTAATTCATGCACTATTCTATTTTCCATCAACATGCTTCGATAAACTTCATCCTCATGTTTATCATGTCTAGCCTTGGCCCAACGTTCATACAAATCCATACATGCCTTAAGATCTCCTTCTTCAAAGGGACGAAATAAACCTTGATGATGCATTTGAAAATGGTGAATATCATGCCTTTGGCTTTTATACGCATGCCCTTTAAGTTGAATTAAATCGTCTTTTTGATAAACATACTCGTTGGCTTTTGCATAAGATTTAAATTTACCATCTAAATCATCCACCTGTTCACCTTCAACATTCTCAATACGAGCTGTTTTGGTATTAATTTTATTCATTTTCAAAAAGCAACGCTCCACAATAGAAGGATCCCACTTTGTTGATAAAGGAGGTAAATATAAAAAACTGGCTCCCTTTTGATGAGCGTAAACACAAAGACTATCCTTAATAACCTCAAACTCAAAATCAAAGAAATCTTGCCATAGAAAAACCGAAGAGAAATGAAACGCTGATAATTGATGAGATTGAAGATTTAGATGCTTATTGAAAAGAGTCTTTTGGGAAAGCAACGCATCTGTTTTTCTCATGGGCTTACCCCCCGATAGTAAATACCAACTTTAACTCATCTTTAAAGACACTATAATCATGTAGTAATCGACTATTCTCTTTTAAAAAAACTTTTGTTTGCGGCAGGGTAAAGAATTCCTTTAAATAGGCCCCATAGTCTTGTAACTGCGGGGAAACCTCATTCTCCTGAACATACGGACATGCCAAATGCACATAAACCTCAAGACCTCTTGCGCTTTGAGAAAGGACAAACGGATAAACAGCACACTCAAAAGGTCTTTGAGCATAAATACCACACGTATAATCTGCTTGTTTAAAATAAACACACTGGTGCTGGTTATTACGAGAGACCGTCTTAAGATACCCCTGAGTGTCAACACCTTCTTGCACTTCTTCCTGACCTACCTTGGGCCTCCAAGTAGAATCATTTAGATGAAAACGGCAACACCCTTCACATTTAAGACACACGCTTGAAGGGACAAACTGTTTTAATTGACTAATCATATTAGGACAACCCTTGAGATACTTAAGATAAAATGAAGACTCTCTAGTCCTTTACTTAACAATACTTCCTAAGGCAACATCTTTCTCAAGAGTCAACAGCGTCAGGGAAGTCTCATCAGAGGCTGCCAAAAGCATCCCATTGGAAGTCTCTCCACGAATAACTGCTGGTTCTAAATTAGCAACCAAAATGACACGGCGACCTACTAATTGCTCTGGGGTATATGCACGACGAATGCCTGCTACGACTTGCCGTTCTTCTTTTCCCGTATCTACTTTAATCACATAAAGACGATCCGCATTAGGATGTTCTTTAACTTCCTTAATCTGAGCGACAATAAGCTCAACCTTCTTGAAATCTTCGATCGTTGCCATGGCAAACTCCCTTAAAAATAAACTTGATTAAAACTTTTTCAATATTTGGCCTGCATTATAAAACAAATCCATAAAATTATGTAGCACTATATCGAAATCAATGATATACAAACTATGTGTCTAAACAATTTTTCCTTATTCTAAGCATTCTCGCAGCCATTGCCTTTAATTGGCCACATTTGAATTTCCAAGCCCTAATCGCTCAGGGAGATCTAGGACGAGATCTTTACACATTTGAACAAATTCTTTACGGTAAGCTTGTCTATAAGGATATTTGGTGGGTCTACGGACCGCTCATGCCCTATTATTATGGCATATTTTATCTTCTTTTTGGCTTTAAGATTTCAAGCATCCTCTTAGGTAAATTCTTTATCAGCCTTCTTTGTGGACTATTTTTTTATTTAGCCTCTTGTGAGGTAATGCCTGTTTTTTGGGCATTCTTATCCTGTTGTTTCTTCCTAGAAACACAACAAGACTTTTTCTTTACCTATAATCATATTGGAGCTTTAGCTTTAATCCTTGCAGTTTTCTGGCTATTGCTTAGATATATCAATGAAGGAAATCTTAAACTAGGATTTTGGGCATTGGCTACTTGTTTTATTATCGGATTTATTAAAATCAACTTCGGTATCTGCGCTTTAATCGTAACTCTTATTTCCATAACCATCATCAATTTCTTTAATTCTCATAAAACCAAACAACTGCTCACTAACAACAC